>CAIJNJ010000242.1 GCA_903821975.1 uncultured Bacteroidota bacterium | reverse complement strand
TGTGGGGCAATCCTTAAATATACAAATCGTTCATTATCAATTAATTACAACGTGACTTGCCCCATTCCTCTTTGATTTTTATTTTAAGATAATTGGGGCATTCAGGTGCGCAAAAGATCCATATCCTTCCATCCTTAAATCATGAGAATCAAGGTTCAGACGAGAATCATAGTTCAGACGTTGTAATTTTACTCCATGCCACACCTCTTCACACCCTTGCAGATAAGAAGTATCACTTTAAAGAACCGTATTGTTGTCTCGCCTATGTGCCAGTACTCCAGCGAAGATGGCTTTGCGAATGACTGGCATTTTGTGCACCTGGGCAGCAGGGCGGTGGGCGGAGCCGCCCTTGTGTTTACAGAAGCCACAGCAGTAAACCCCGGGGGGCGAATTTCACCGCACGACCTGGGTATATGGAAGGATGAGCACATAGAACAGCTTAAGAAGATAACACACTTCATTATACAACAAGGCAGCGTACCCGGCATGCAATTGGCACATGCAGGCCGCAAAGCCAGCGTCACCGAGCCATGGAACAATGATAAACTGATACCGCCATCGCACGGTGGCTGGAAAACTGTAGCGCCCAGCGCGCTTGCTTTCTCTGAAGAGAAGGACACGCCCATGGAGTTGACGAAGGAAGATATCAAAAAGATCGTTGCCGATTTTAAAGCCGCTGCGGTGCGCGCATTGACTGCAGGGTTTAAAGTGATAGAGATACATGGTGCACATGGCTACCTCATCAATGAGTTTTTATCGCCATTAAGCAATAAGCGCACAGATGAATATGGCGGATCTTTTGAGAACCGCACGCGCTTTCTTATGGAAGTGATCGATGCCATCCGCAGTGTATTGCCGCAGGATCTTCCGCTGTTCCTGCGCATATCTGCAAGCGACTGGGTGGCTGATGGCTGGCAGGTGGATGATTCCGTAAGGCTTGCAGAAATGGTGAAGGGCAAGGTGGATGTAATGGATTGCTCATCGGGAGGGGTGGTGTCTTATGCCAAAATCCCGGCGAAGCCCAATTACCAGGTGCCATTTGCAGAAGCGGTGCGAAAAACAGGCATTATCAGCGGTGCCGTTGGTATCATTGTAGAGCCTGCTCAGGCTGAGGCCATACTCGCTGATGGCCAGGCCGATCTTATTTTCATGGCACGTGAATTGCTCCGCGATCCGTACTTCCCGCTAATGGCGGCAAGAGAGCTGGGCTATGACGAAATGCCCTGGCCGCTACAATACGAAAGGGCGAAGAGGAAAAAGTGAACCTCATTTAAAAAGATTGTAATTTTATAAGATGCAGGCCGGAAATCATCCAGAACTGAATAAGCGTATCTTTTGGGATATAAATTTCGAGACGCTCGACTATGATAAAAAGGCTGCTTTTATCATAGAGCGTGTTTTTGAAAGAGGTGATGTGCCGGATATACGGGCCTGCAGAAGATTTTATGGAGATGACAAGATCAGGTCCGTACTTACAAATGCAAAATGGCTGTCACTTACCACAATTTATCTTGCCTGTGCTTGTTTGAATAATGAATTAACCGATTACAAATGTTACAATACAGCACAGTTGAACCCAGGACACTGGATATATTAAAGGAGTTGATGCAACTTCCTGAATTAAAAGATTTTAATCTTGTTGGTGGTACTGCTCTTGCGTTGTATTATGGCCACCGGGTTTCCATCGATCTGGATCTGTTTTCAACCGTTGACTTCAGGCAAGAAGATATAGTTCCGGTATTGGAAAAGCATTTTTCAAAATTTACATACAGCAATACGCATAACCCGGTTGGTTTATTTGGTTTCATAGGCGACGTTAAAGTGGACTTTGTTAAGCACCATTATTTTTCTTTAATAGATGCTATAGTAGTTGAAAATGGAATTAGGCTCATCAGCATCAGGGACATAATGGCAATGAAGGTTGCAGCAGTATTGAAGCGGGGTGTGAAAAAAGATTTTTGGGATATTTCAGAAATACTGAACCATTATTTGGTCGAAGACATTATTAATAGCTATAACCAAAAATATCCCAATCACCAGATACTCATATCTATTCCGCAGGCGTTAACTTATTTCTCAGATGCCGAAGAAAGCGAGGAGCCGGTGAGCCTGAAAGGGCAAACGTGGGAAAGTGTAAAAAAACATATCCGGCAAAAAGTAAGTGATTATTTGAAATGAGTTTTACTCACAATTACCGTGTACAAAATGGTACTCACTGGTCTCTAAAGGATAGCCGCGGATCACAAAATGTTCATCAGCGCCATCGGTTTTGTAGAAGTAGAACTTTTGTTTCGGTCGGTTATTGTATATAAGCCATAGGTTGTGGCCGTCAAGCAGGTATTTGCCGGTGATCACCACTTCCCGCGCATTGGAGTCGATATCGTGAAATTCGAAATTGGAGTAGTCAGAGAATTTGAGGTTTACCTGGGAATTATGCGGTACAAACCAGCACCCGCCAAACAACACCTTATCATCATTCGCAAATGGTTTATCCCGGTCCTTATCTTTCTGTGCAAAAGAAATGTTGTGGCTGAATAACAATACAATAGCTGTGAAAACAATGCTGTGTAGTTTAAACATAACTGTTGCAAAGTCAAAAGTGAAAAATCAAAAATAAAAATAGTGATATATACACAGAAAATGATCACAAAGATCACTTAACGAAAGCAAGTGTAAAAACAGGCTGTGTTTTGATGGTCGAAAGGACACCGAATACCTTTTGCTCCCACTGCTCAGGTTGCTCTGAATAGCCGCAATGGCTTATTGCTTTTATCCATGCTGTGCAGTCGGTATTGCCTTTAAGTTTGTTGTAAAACCTTTTGTGGCTTATCAGCTTGCAAAAGTCCATATATGAGGCAAGTGCATTATTATATTGTTTGTAACGGCTTTTGTGGCCGCGCCTGTTTATAAAACTGTTCTTGCCTACAATACCGAAATGGTTATTCAGCACTTTAGCAGCAGGCCCTTGTCCGCCGGAAGATTCCACCGCAGCTATAGCCAGTATCACCTGCGCCGGTATACCGTAACGCTGGGATAATATGGAAGCAATTATTTTGTGATTGGAGATATAGCACTTGTTCTGAGCATTCGCATAGTTTACCGATACCGATAGAATCAGTACAAGTAAAACCATTTTGAATATCCTGCTTACTAACATATGTTTAAAATAATGCGGGGTTGCAAATTTAGCCTTAATGTGCAAAGAATGTTAGTAAAGGTTGTTAAAATTAATAAAACACAGTAAAAATATTCATAAAATGCTGTAAGTCAATAATATTTAACAAAATTGCGAAATATTTCTGTTATATGTGTTCTACTAAAGTAAACTGGCACACAGATTGCAGGGAATTTATTGAAGAATGTAAGACCTTTGTGCGACCTATCAGATCCCTATAAAGCATAGCCCAAGTATGAAAGTAACAGGTTTTACGTTTATCAGGAACGCGGTAAAATTTGATTTTCCAATAGAAGAAGCCATAAGGTCTATCCTACCCGTTTGCGACGATTTTGTAGTTGCGGTAGGTAATTCTGAAGATGATACACTCGGCCTGATAAAAGGCATTGCTCCCGATAAAATAAGAATTATAGAAACAGTGTGGGACGATACCCTGCGTGAGGGCGGCAAGGTTCTGGCCCAGGAAACCGATAAAGCTTTCCACGCCATAGACCCGGATACCGACTGGTGCTTTTATATACAGGGCGATGAGGTAGTGCATCATGACTACCTCGACAATATCCGTAAAGGAATGGAGCAATACCTTAATAATAAGGAGATAGAAGGGTTGCTGCTTAAGTACCGTCACTTTCACGGCTCGTACGATTATATGATCATAGACCCGGATGCATACCAGCAGGAGATACGCATTGTGAGAAACGATAAAAGCATTTATTCCTACCGCGATGCACAGGGTTTCAGGATAGGAGATAACCGGAAATTAAAAGTAAAACAGCTCGATGCTTATGTATACCACTACAGCAAAGTGAAGGCGCCGAAAGTGCTGCAGAAAAAACATGAAGAATTTGGCAAGTTGTGGAACGATGATGAGTGGATGGAAAAGAACGTGGTAAAGGCAGAGGAGTATGACATGAGCCAGGATATACGTTTACTGGACCGTTTCGCCGGCACACACCCTAAAGTGATGGAAGAGCGGATAAGGCTGCAAAACTGGGATTTTAAACATGACATGTCGCTGAACAAGTATACGCTGAAGCAAAGGATAAAAATGTTCCTGGAGCGGAAGATAGGTTTGAACCTTAGCTATACGAATTATGAGCTGATAAAGTAGCTGATAAGTCAAAAGTAAAAATCAAAACCCAAAAGTGTTATGGGGCAGGGGGATCGGGAGTCTTGTCTATAAGATCATCTGCCTCTTTGTTTACATTACGGCCCTTGCCAAAGAGATAGCCTGCTGCAATACCCCACATCCTGTTCTTGTCTATTTCTGTACCGATACCGATATCATTGATACCAATGGTATAATAGGTACGGAAAAACAGCCCTGTCGGTAATTCATAGCCGGTGGTGATATTCAGGCCGATATCAAAGCCGCCGAGTGTATGGCCGACCGATACCTTTACATTGTCGTTAGTAACGGTAAGTGTGTCATTAAACACCTGGTGGTCCTGCAACTTGTTCCTGCCACCAATGATGTACGAAGGCACTGCGCCGAGTCCAAGGAAAAAACGCCCCTTGCCTTGCATACCTGCTTTGTAGATCACATTGAGCGGCATAGCGAGATAACTGACATAAAGAGTCTGGTGTACGGCTTCATTAAAGCTGTCATTCTTATAATAGGAGAACGACCTGATCGCCCCTTCGCGCGACACATAGATCCCTGCCTGGAAATAAAAGTGCCTGTTTAGCGGAAGGTCTATGAGCCCGCCTATCTTACTACTCGCTATGGGGCTGGTGCTGGCCGCAGTATAGTTTATGGGATAAAGCGGAGGTGCAAAACGCATATTGCTGATACCCGCGCCTATCTCAGGCCCAAAACCTAACTGCGCATGGGCTGTACCGGAAATAAGGAATAAAGTAACTACTAAAAGACAAGTGAACCTCATGGGATAAGTGCGAAAAGCAACCAAAGATAGCGAGTTACTTTTTCTCCTCAACTTTCTTTGGCTTGTGGCAGCAATGAAAAGAATAACCGAGGCTGATGGCCGCGTTGAAACTGGTTATCGAGTTTTCTGCATTGCCCCTCGGTTTGAGATTTACAAACCCTCTCTGGAAGAGTATCTGTCCGTAGAGTCCGTTTGGTAGTTGCAGCCCCAGTATAGTGCTGATACCGCCATCGTATCGTTTGATATTATCATTGAGACCGAAACCGACCCTTAACGCCTCGTGATTTACCGGCGGCGGGTTTTGAGGCATTACAACATCGTTTGACCAGGATGCTTTCCCACTAATATTTATACCCAGGAAAGGCCCTACGCCGAAGTAAGGAGTTGTTGCCCGTCCACCTTTAAGTTTATACACAAAGTGAACAGGTATGTTGATCGTGTTGATGTCAAGGGTAGTATTTGAGCCGCCGGCCATTTGTGGTGGGATATCGCCGGTATTCACATAAAACACACCGGGCTGTATATAGACATGAGCGCAGAAGGGTATATCAGCCTTAAC
Organism: uncultured Bacteroidota bacterium; assembly: GCA_903821975.1. GTDB lineage: Bacteria > Bacteroidota > Bacteroidia > Chitinophagales > Chitinophagaceae > Nemorincola. The sequence continues at coordinate 28,495 of CAIJNJ010000242.1, read as the reverse complement.
ACCCGCGCGGATACCGCCTTTCCCGCGGTTCCCGATACTACCACCGTCTATTTTGGTATTATAAGCGCTAAGGTTGGTGCCAATTTCAGGTGCGAAACTGATCTGTGCGGAGACATCGGTGCTAACAACACAGAGGGCAATTAAAATGAACAGAGATCTCATTGATAAAGTTTTTATTAAAGACAGCGGTAGGTAAGAAAGAGTTGGTAATGCATATTATTTTGGAGCGCTTTCACGTTCCATATTTTTTTGCTTCTCTTTTTCCTTTTGTTCTCTTCTTTTTTCCTGTTCCTTCCTTTCTGCTCTTTCCTCCTCCATTTTAGGTTCCTGTTTCGCTCTCATGTCGCCGGGGAACATATAACCAACCGACAGGCTGAAGCTGCGGTTATTTAAAGAATTGTTTGCATCGCCGTGGGGCAGCATATTGAGAAAGCCATACTGGTAGCGGGCTCGCAGAAACAACCCACGCGTTACCTGGAAAACGCCCCATCCGCTCGCACCCACATCAAACTTGCGTATATCATCAGTGGCGTTATTACCCCTGTTTATATTGTAAGTACTGTAAACCGGATAGGCGGATACGATAACAGTGCCGCCCTGGTTGTAACCAACGTACGCACCGGCGCCAAGGAAAAACCTCACTTTAAGTGGTGGGCCAAATTTGTATTCTATATTGACAGGCAATTCAAAAGTGTTGAAGCCAAGGGTTTTGGTGCCGCCCTCGTAGTTTGTTGCATAGCCATTGCGGTAATAAAAAAGTCCCGGCAGGAAAAAGAAGTGGTCTGTCATTTCTATTTCCAGGTCACCACCAAACATACCGCCGTATTTAGGGCTGTTGCTTATATTTTTACCCTTTACCTTACCGGTATAGTTGGAAAGATTGAAGCCTACCTCAGGACCATAACCGATCTGGGCTACAGCCCCGGAAGAAATAAAGATCAAACCCGCGAGTAAAAAATAAATAAACCGCATAGCTATTAATGGATACCGAGTTATGATTAAAGATACGAAGATATAAATACAAATTTCATGCCTGAAATGATCTATACCCCGTCCAGAAGTCCGTAGATTTCCGTTGTGCGCGCATTATGGTAGCTCGAATTACCTATCCCGCCTACCCATTTTATTTTCCTGATGGCATTGGTCAGGAATATTTCATCAGCGTCTGAAAGCTCCTGTTCTGACAGGCTTTTTTCCTTTACGGTGATCTCATCCATTAGGTGCCGCCGCATTACTCCGGCTATACAACCATCGGTGAGAGGTGGGGTATATACAGTACCACTCTTTATCCAGAAGATATTGGCAATGGTGCTTTCTATGATGTTGCCGGCAGTGTTACAAACAAGAGCATCATTCCATTTATTTGCTTTTGCCTGCCGGGCGGCAATGGCATATATAAGTGCATTGCAGGATTTTAGGTTGCTGAGCGTATCCATGCTTTTTGAAAGGCCGGTGGCTACACCTGCCATAAGGCCGTTTTCATTAAGGTGCAGTATACTTTCTTCAAGCGGGAAGCATTCTACCAGGAAGCCGGGCGGTTTGTTTTCCTGCTCATACAAGCCACCACCTGCACCGAATAACTGCATACGAACGCGACAAAGCTTGTCGAGCTTATTTTTCTGTATCGTTTGCAGTACTTGTTTTTCCAGGTAATCAGCGGTCATTAGTGCCGGTACTGTAAAGTGAAGTTGCTTTAGACTGGTGAACAAACGCTCCATATGATATTGCCGGAGTTGTATAGCCCCATTCTGAACGAGCATTGTCTCAAATAGTCCATAACCATACCGGAACGCGCCGTTATCGACCGGTATGCCCGCATCGGCTTTCTCAATGATCTTTCCGTTCAGGTTGATGTAGTTCAAGATCAAGCTAAGTTAAAATATTTGGCGATATGAATTGAAAAGTTGTTTTTGAAGTGTATTTTTATTTTGCGATGCAAATTTAGGTATTTTACCATGGTTGGCGGGATAAAGAAAATTAACCTATAGATTGATTTCATGAAAATTGTTCGTACCTTTACAGATATAGAAATAGCGGATTGCCAGCTATGGACAATTATTTATGATAAAGAAAAGAAGGATGAATTTAACCGGCTATTTGATCTATGGACAGATGAGGAATATTTAAGATCATTTTTTAAGGAGCACATTAGCGACCTAATGACGGATTTTTGGGAAAATATGACAATAAGAGCGGCGGTTTTTAAGGTGCTGAACGAAGCGGAAATTTTTGAAGATATGCTATTTGAAGTAGGGCATGGGCGGACATGGAAAGGTAAAGCCAACATCAGGCAGTTTTTTCAACCGCTGGATAATCGCGAGTATAATGACAAAATATATCAGAAGAAAAAAGCTAAACCGCAAAGTAAAATGCCATTTTTACGGTTATACGCCATCAGGCTCGCTGATGACAGTTATATAGTGACTGGTGGCGCAATAAAACTAACAGAGAAGATGAATGGCAGGAAGCACCTTGAAAAGGAGTTGGCCAAATTAGAGCAGGTAAAACATTATTTGAAAGAAAACGGTATTTTATATTTTGAAGATCTAATCTCTACATAATTATGTCTGAAATAAGAAGAAAACTTGGCGCATTAAGCAAAGGCGAAAGCAGCGAATGGGCGGCAAAAGCTCAATGGCGGAAAGAAAACCGAGCATGGCTGAAAAAATCACAAGCTATTGCATTTGAAGTGCTGGAAGCATTGGACGAAAAAAAAATCACCCAAAAAAAACTGGCCGGGCAAATGCACGTTACTCCACAGTATATAAATAATATTGTGAAGGGGAAGGAAAATTTAACTCTTGAAACTATCGCCAAACTTGAAAAAGCGCTAAGTATTGAGTTGATGACAATCATGAAATTTGAGCGAAAAGTGAAAAGAACATTCATTGCGAACGCTCCCAAGCCGGCAAAGAGGAAAACTACAAATAAAAAAGCGGCTTAGTCTTGATTGAGACTATACATTCAAACTCAAAAAACATTCTATATGGATATTGAAACAAGCATTGAAAAGCTAGCGATAACTGCGATTCAATTTGACAGAGCAAACCAGTTGGCAGAAGCAAGACAGTATTCATTAAAAGTGCTATCAGCGGCAAAAACTAACCCTAAGCTATTAAGAAATATTAAAGAAAGCGGACTTTTCGGGAAATGCTTTCTTCTTATGTTTGAGCAAGGGGTATCAGACGATCAAAACGATTTGCAATTAATTTCAGAATTGAGTTACTTTTTCCTTTCTAAAGGAATTGAAGAACACTTAATTAAATCCCAGTTAATCTTAGATAGGATAATTCTTTTATTTAATTCGGAAGATTTCATAAAAGATACAATGAAACGAGCGCTGAATATGAATGTAAATATCTTAAGTAGATTGGAATCGCCGCAGATGATTAACCATAAACTAAATGATTACCTAGATATGATGAGAATTGCAGATTTGGAAGATGAAAATGCTATTTATGGTAATATCGATTTTTTGAAGGCGAAAAAAAGAGATTATGACAAGCTTATTGCTCAACAGTATTATGGGAAAGGCAAAACTAAAGATGATATCATCTCACTAGGGAGAGACATTCATGAAAAAATATCCGGCTACATACAAAACCATATCGAGAGCGGATTAAATTTAAAATAGATAAAGTTTGATAATGTTGTATAGGGCTATATTTTCCTAATACAAGATTTTTATTTCACAACCATTAGCTGAAACTGTATTTTTGTTTCAAAGTTATAGCATATGAAGTTTGAAAAACCTGTTCCGGTGCAGTGGATCGCTGAATTTACGGGAGCAAAACTTTTTGGTGATAAAGAGCAGGAAGCTACAGGTATCAATGAGATACATAAAGTAACCAAGGGCGATATTTCGTTCGTTGATTTTGAGAAGTATTATAACACCTGCCTTAATTCTGCTGCAACGGTGATCATTATAAATAAAGAAGTGCCCTGCCCTGAAGGCAAGACCTTGCTGGTGACCAGCGACCCCTTCAGCGCTTATATAAAAATAGTAAAGCATTTCCGTCCATTTGAGCCGGCTTATAAAATGATCAGCGACAGTGCGCTGATAGGCGAAGGGACGCACCTGCAGCCGGGAGTTTTCGTTGGTAATCATGTGCGGATAGGCAAAAACTGCCTTATCCATCCGAATGTGACCATTTATGACCACTGCGTGATAGGCGATAATGTGATCGTTCACGCAGGCTGTGTGCTGGGCGCAGACGCGTTTTATTTTAAGCGCCGCAAAGACCGTGAAGTGCAGTACGACAAAATGGAAAGCTGTGGCAGGGTGATCATAGAAGACGATGTGGAGATAGGCGCCGGAACTTCGATAGACAAAGGTGTGAGCGGAGATACGATAATCGGCCGCGGCACTAAGCTGGACAATCATATACACATAGGTCATGGTGCGGTTATAGGCAAAAACTGCCTGTTTGCTGCCCAGGTGGGTGTGGGTGGTAAAGCCATAATAGAAGACGAAGTGATATTGTGGGGACAGGTAGGCGTAAGCAAAGATCTCACCATTGGCAAAGGAGCCGTAGTGCTCGCACAAAGCGGCGTACCGGCAAGCATTGAAGGCGGGAAAATCTATTTCGGCTCGCCGGTGGGTGAGGCAAAACCAAAAATGAAAGAGCTGGCCTGGATAAAACGCATACCGGAGATCTGGGAGAAGATTCACCCCCCAACCCCCTAAAGGGGGAGCACTGGTGTGCATAAGACCAGCAGTAATACAAAATTGGAGCATTTCTTTTATGGCATCTATAGTTGTTGATGATCACATAATGTTGCGGGCACATGAGGTGGCAGATGCGCAGGAACTGTTTGATGCGGTGAACCAATCGCGCAAACACCTGAACCCATGGCTGGACTGGGTGAGTAAAACAACGAAGCCCGAACACTCATTACAATTTATACAACAGTCGATGGACGAATTGCATGCACAAAAAGCATTGGCGCTTGGTATATTTTACGATGACAAGATAATAGGCGGTATTGGCATGCATGACTGGGACCATGAAACGCGGAGTGCGCAAATAGGTTACTGGTTAGCATCGGAGTATGAGGGCAAGGGTATCATCAGCCGGAGTATGCAGGAATTCATCGCGTTTCTTTTTGATAAAACAGGGCTCAATAAAATAGAGATACGATTTGTGCAAGCCAATAAACGCAGCGCGAAAGTTGCTGCACGCATGGGTTTTAAAATAGAAGGTGTGATAAGGCAAAGTGTGATGAGGAATGGCATGCCAGAGGATATGGTGGTTACGGGACTACTGAAGAGTGAGTGGGAGCCTCTCCCCTTCGACTTCGCTCAGGGCAGGCTTAGAGAGGGTGAGCCTGCCTGCCGGTAGGCAGGGTCGAGTGAGCGCAGGCTTTATGAACTTGAATATAGTAAATGATGGTCTTAGCATTTCTGCTATGTAATCAAGGTATGTTACGTTTTTGCTTTTTTATTTTTTACTTTTTACTTTTGAATTATGGTTACATACGAAATGATCTTTGAGCGGAACAGGAAATGGGTAGCTGATATGAAAGCTAAGGACGCCAACTTTTTTGATAAACTGGCGCGAGACCAGACCCCTGATTATTTATACATAGGCTGCTCAGACAGCCGTGTGCCTGCTAACGAGATAATGGGGCTGGAACCCGGTGATGTATTCGTGCACCGTAATGTGGCCAACCTGGTGAATAATACAGACCTCAACGTAATGTCTGTCATCAATTTTGCGGTGAAGCACCTGGATGTAAAGCATATCGTTGTATGCGGGCACTATGATTGTGGCGGTGTAAAAGCGGCAATGATACCTAAGGATATGGGTTTGCTGAACCCATGGCTGCGGACGATACGGGATGTATACAGGATGCACCATGAAGAACTGGACGCCATAAAAGATGAAAGGCTACGCTACAACCGGCTGGTAGAGCTTAATGTAAAAGAGCAGGCCACCAATGTTATCAAAACAGCCAATGTGCAGAAAGGGTACCAGAAAAAAGGATACCCTATTGTACATGGATGGGTTTTTGACCTGCACACCGGGATAGTGATAGACCTAAATATAAATTTCGAAGGTATCCTTAAAGAGATACAGAAGATATACGACCTTACCGGTATGGCCTCTGAGCACAATGAGGATGGGGATTAATTTGAAAATTTGAAGATGTGCAAATTTGAAAATGCCCGTCTTATGAAAGGCAAATCGCATGTTATTGCAATTTGTTAAGGCACCAACACTTTCTGGGCGCCTTTCTGGATTGTAAATTTTATTTCGTTTACGCATTCGTGGGCATCGCCATCTGTCTGCATCAGTTTCAACAGTGGATTAGAGATGGTTATTTCTTTTCCGGTAAGGTGTTTTACGAACGGGCTTTTGGCTATAGTGCCGGTCATGGCACGGGCCACTAATGCACCGCCAAGTATTTTAGGAAAGCTGCGGATGATGATAACATCGAGTATGCCGTCGTTATAATCGGCCATGGGGGCTATCTTAAAGTTATAACCGAATTGCTGTCCATTGGCTACATTGATCATGAATGCCCGGGACTTATGCTCTTTACCATCTACAGTAATTTTGAAATCACGCTCTTTATACAACCACATATACTTTGTGACGAGCCAGCTATACACCATTAATCCGCGCCGCTCGCTTTTGGCAAATTTTTTAGAGATCAGCGCATCAAATGCTACGCCGGCATTGCTGATGAAAGGCTCGCCATTGGCGAAGGCCACATCCATATCACCTGCATTTTCCTTGTTGATGAGCTTAATAGCCTCAGCAGTATCTAATGGTATGCGCATAGTGCGCGCCATACCGTTGCCGGAGCCTTTTGGTATGATACCGAGCAATGTGCCAGTGCCCATTAAGCCGCGCACTACATCATTAACAGAGCCATCACCGCCTACCGCTACAACAGCGTACGCGCCCTTTTGGGCTGCCTCGCTTGCCAGGGCGGTACCGTGTTTGGCATACTCTGTACGCCATATTTCATGGGAATATTTATGATCGTCGAGATGAGCGTCTATTGCCTGTTTTATTTCCTTTTGCCTTTCTACCCCTGATTTGGGGTTTATGATAAACACGATGTGTTTTTTGCTCATAATATTTGCGCTTTGAGGCTTAAGTCCATACTGACTGCATGGTGTATGATGGCGCCTACGGAAATAAAATCAACTCCCGTGCGGGCGTAGGCTACTATATTATCAAGTGTGATACCACCTGAGGCCTCTGTTTCGTATTTGCCGCCGATAAGAGTAACAGCTTCTTCTATCTGGTCGGGCGAATAATTGTCCAGCATTATCCTGTTCACATTTCCTACCGCCAGTACCCTGCGCACATCATCAATAGTGCGGGTCTCTACTTCTATCTTCAGGTTAAGGCCATTTTGTTTGAGATAATCGTTCGTCTTTTCGATAGCCTTTTCAATGCTGCCGCAAAAATCGATGTGGTTATCCTTGAGCATGATCATGTCATACAGGCCCATGCGGTGGTTAACGCCACCACCAATGCGCACAGCTTCTTTTTCGTATACCCTGAAGAGTGGAGTAGTTTTTCTTGTATCGAGTACTTTCGCGGGGTATCCTTTTATAGCGTCCACATATTGGTGGGTGAGGGTAGCGATACCGCTCATGCGTTGCATACAGTTGAGCGCCAGGCGCTCTGCTTTTAAGATGGTATGGACACTCGCGGCAACTTCAAATGCTATTTCGCCATTACTTACCTTGTCGCCGTCTTTTTTGAACAGGGTGAATTGTGCACCTGGCTCCAGGAAGTAAAAAATTTCTTCCGCAAGGTCTATTCCGGCGATGATGCCATCTTCCTTTATCTTCAATACCGCCTTGCCCATTGTGCCGGGTGGTATGCTCGCCAGTGTAGAAAAATCACCATTTGCTACATCTTCCTGTAAGGCCGCTTCAATAAACTCAGTAGTGTTCAATATGTGCTCTTTGGTTTGCAAAATTAGTAAATGAATATTATATGAATGTTAAATGTAGTAACGATCAGGTCTAAAATGGTGCTATTGTAGAGACGCAAAATTTTGCGTCTCTACGGATTGTTACCCCAAAACAGGCAGCCATCTCCATAACTCAGGAACCGGTAATCATGGGCCATTGCAAAATCATACACCCTTCGCCAGTCATTGCCGATAAAAGCGCTTACCAGTAACAACAGGGTAGATTGTGGCTGGTGAAAATTAGTGACAAGGCCGTTTACTATCCTGAAGGTATAACCCGGGGCTATCAATATCTGCGTACGGGTAACCAGTTTGTTTAGCTTATGTGTTTCAAGGTATGATATAACCGCATCTATGGCTTCCTTTGTCGTGCACGAATTTTTTTGCACATAAGGGTCCCACTGGCTTACGGCAATACCATGCATATCTATGCCGGTTCCGTTTGCAAGTTTATTACCAATCCAATACAGGCTTTCTAATGTGCGCAGAGAGGTGGTACCACCCGCTACTACGTTTTTATCAAGGCTTGCTTTTAGTTGCTGTAAGAAATCAATGTTTACATCTATCCATTCGGCATGCATTTCGTGCTGCTCCATGGTCTCGCTTTTTACAGGCTTGAAAGTACCGGCACCTACATGTAGTGTTACAAATGCAGTATCGATCTTCTTTTGTGAAAGAGTGTGCATTACCTGTTCTGTAAAATGCAGGCCGGCAGTGGGTGCAGCTACGCTGCCCTCTTCTTTTGCAAATAAGGTCTGGTAGCGTTCTTCGTCGCTTGTTTCGGCATTACGGTGCAGGTAAGGTGGCAGCGGTACTTTGCCTGAATAGTGCAGCACTTCAGCAAAGGAGAGTTCTGTGTCCCATTCCAGTGTGAGGGTAAAAGAGCTTGCAGAGCGACCACTTATTTTCGCAGACAAAGTAAATCGGGGTGTATCGTTTACCAGTTGCAATACCATGCCATGCTTCCATTTACCGGCACCACCCACGAGGCATTCCCATTCCACTTTGCCTTTTTGCAGCATGGCGGTTTGTATGTCGGTATACTGATCGTGCGGGGCAAGGCAGAATACTTCTATAGCGCCGCCAGATGGCTTTGTAAACAACAATCGAGCATGTACCACTTTCGTTTGGTTGAACACAATTAGCGTATCAGGGGGAATATGGTCTGCGATATCCCGGTAATGATCTTCGGTAATTGCCCCGCCTTTATAAATGAGCAACTTTGATGCATCACGAACTGCAAGTGGATACTTGGCTATCCGATCATCGGGCAACTGGTAGGTGTAGTCTTCTATGCGCAGGTCTTTGGGGTGCATTGCAAATTCAAAAGTAAAAATTAAAAAACGAGATGTTCCACAGCCCGAAGGTGTGGGACATCTTGTTACCTTAATTCAGGAATTGTGATGCCGGTTATTTTACGGTAGATATCTATTGCATACAGGTCGGTCATACCGGAAATAAAGTCTACAAGCGACTGTATGTTTTTGTAAACATCTTTTTCGTTCGCGGAAATCGGGAATTGAGGCGATACCAGTTTAATAAGCTTGCCTGATTTTGGATGTGCCGGGTGCAGTACCGCATGCACAAACTCTTTAAGCAGGCCACCAATCACATTATAGCCCGCTATTTCTATTTCCACTACGGCTTTGTAGTTATATACATGCTTCACCGAAAACTCATTGATACGGTCTATCAGTTGATGATCGGCAGCAGGCAGGCATTTGAGCAGGTCTTTTTCAAGCGCCCCATTCAATAGTTCCTCTTCATGGGCCATAAACAAGTCTGCCATCTTCTCTATCATCAACCCTATCCAGCGTGCGCGTATATATTGCACCTTCTGGTTGTCGTCATTGATGTTGGACAGCTTTTTTTCTATGTAGGCCCGTTTGTTGTATTCGGCGGTTTCATTTTCAAAGAAAGGAAGGAACATATCCTTAAACGTTTCAAGCGATATGATATGCAGCCTGTGTGCATCTTCCAGGTCAATAACCCGGTAGCAGATATCATCGGCAGCTTCTGTAAGATACACGAACGGGTGCCGCGCGTATACATGTTCATGGCCTTCTTTTCGGGGTATCTGCAGTAAGCCGGCTATCTGTGTATAGGTATTTGTTTCTGAATCAAAGAAGCCTGATTTCTTTGTGGCGATCAGCCCCGTCTTTTTATTAAAGCCTTCTGTAGACGAGCAGGGATATTTTACTAAAGAGGCAAGTGTAGTATAGGTAAGCTTGTATCCGCCCGGTTCGGACTCATTGAAGCTATTGGTAAGTACCCGTAACGCATTTGAGTTGCCCTCAAAATTTTCAAAATCTTTCAGTTGGTTAGTAGTCAGCGACTCGTGTATAAGCTTGCGCATATCCCCGGTAAGGCCATTGAAGAAAGCCCGAATGGCATCTTCGCCCGAGTGGCCGAATGGTGGATTGCCAATATCATGCGCGAGGCAGGCAGATGCAATGACATAAGGCAGCTCGTGCCTGTAAAACTCGCGGAAGCTTTCGGTTTCGGTGCTGTACCTGGCAGCTATCTTTTCCCCAACTGCTTTCCCCAGTGAGCGGCCAACAGATGCCACTTCAAGGCTGTGGGTGAGCCGGTTGTGAACGAAAATGGCCCCCGGCAATGGGAAAACCTGTGTTTTATTTTGCAGCCGCCGGAATGCAGAGGAGAAAATGATACGGTCATAATCGCGCAGGAAAGCGTTCCTTACAAGATCATTATTCGTGTTTTTCTGTTCTTTATCTCCGGTGCGTTGTGCGCTGTATAACGAAGCCCAATTCATGGTGTAAATATACAAAACCGCAAACCCCTCCCGATAAAAAAATCGGGACCTTGTTCCGGGGCTTTACGGGAGAATATATTTTCGGGTTTATTATCACTATGAGGCATTTATCTATTTTTGGCAGCAATAGTCCGAAGACCGATGGTGTTTTCCACAAGGCATGAATTTTAAGGCCTTTCCCGAAAAACGAATAATTATGAAAAACTCACTTATTGGGACCGTTACAGAAACGATTAATGTTCCGGCCGCAAAAGTATGGGCGGCGCTGACAACACCCGAGATCATTAAAAAGTACTTTTTTGGTTCGGATGCTAAATCTGACTGGAAGGTAGGCAGCCCGCTTATATATAGTGGTAGCTGGCAGGGAAAAACATACGAGGACAAAGGCAAGATATTGGCACTGGAACCTGATAAGTTACTGAAACACACCTACTGGAGCTCTATGTCGGGCATAGAAGATAAACCGGAGAACTATGTGACCGTAACTTATGAGCTGGCAGAAAAAGACGGGAAAACAGAAATATCCGTTACCCAGGATAATATTCCATCAGAAGAAATGAAAGTACATTCCGCGGAGAACTGGAAGAAAGTGTTGAAGGGTATGAAGGAGCTGTTGGAAACCCCAAACCCCTAAAGGGGCTTACTTGGTAATATATTTTGAGCTTTCAAGCATCGGCCTACGTAATTTAGAATATTATGTAAATTGTATAATCTATGATAAATATACGGATTGTTCAATGTGCCATCGAAGAAATTAAAAATAGAAACTTCGGTGTAATGGAAGAGTTTATGAAAATCCATGAGGTGGTCTATCAGGATGGTAAACCCAAAATTGAGCGTGTAGATGATGAGAAAGAGGACGGTACTGGTATCATATATTTCCCGGTTAAGAATGAAAAATTCTATTTGGCTATTTATGTAAACACCGTCCCTGAAATTGCAGTTGCCGGGGTAGATATAGAAAGTAATAACTGCGTTTACTTTAAAGCTTACTCGGATATGTCTGATGCAAATGAACTTTCGTTAATGACCAGGCTTAAGCCCACCAGCATTCACAATAAACGAGATAAAAAGAAATTTGGCAACGGGTACTATAAAAATAGCGTTATCAGATTTGAGCCCAATCCTGAGCCTGACGAATTTGAAGATAAATTAAAAAAGCTGCTGGATTTTTTGGAACAGGATAAAGAGGGAATTGCAAGATTAGTGGACAAGGCAAACGGGTTTATACAAGTTGTCATTATTGCCCATAATGGGAATACAATGCTAGGTGGACCACATATTGATAATGAAAGCATCCAGCGGATGGGTGCCCTTAATCTCGGAATTGATTTTGACCTGTATGCAGAAGGGAACAAATGGAAGTGAGGTGCGCCGTTCAGATTATGTCACTTAAATGATTCAGGGGCTGATGCTTTTCGCGCCAGCCCCTGAGGAGGGAAAATTAAGAAGATGTATCAGAAAGGAAATTTGCTATTTGCCGCTATACATAAAAGTATCGTGCCAGAGCATAGTTCCTTGATTATCAACTACTCCTTATCTTCGATTTTGCACTGTTTGAGGAAATAATCGTTCTGCATTTTTCCCCAATGTGGTTTGGTGATATCATTTGCGGCCGGAGTGGCGGCTTCTTTGGCAAACAATGCATCTGCTTTTTCGAAATAGGGTAATGCCGCTTTTTTACCACCACCAAAGGCTTTTGGCGTGAAAAACTTGCTGATGCCCTGCTCCAGGTACATACGCGGGTTGTCCGGGTTCAGGTCTTTTGCGCTTTCCAGGTCACCGCTGAAAATAGGACCGTATTTCTGCCAGCGGTTCATTGGGTCTACACCAAGACGACCATTGGCGATCATAGCGCCCAGTACATACGTTTCATCGTTGTCTTTTTTAAGAATGCTTACGGCATCCTGTTTTTCTTTATCAGCCTCATCAAGATAGGCGTCTTTTTTTGCAGCATCTTTTTCGTTGTAGGTGAGTGCAACCTTGCTATACGCGAGATAGTAATGCGTCACCCACTCATTGTCCCATTTTTTTGCTATTAACGAGAGCTTGTTGCTCAGTTCTACTTTTGTTGGCTGGTCCCACGTGGTATCAAAGGCAACGAAGGTTTTTTCCAGTACCGGCTTGAAATCCTGTGCCTGTGTACTTATTGTCGCGAGGGCCATTGCCCCCATTAAGATCATCTTTTTCATTGTAGTTGTTTTTATGTTGTTTGTTTTTGATTTAGTGTTATTTATGGTTGCTGTGTTTGTTTTGGCTAAAGCGGTACTAATTTATTTTATCATCCCCGGCCTGAAGGTCATGGCAATTGTCTCAAAAGATATCATTTACCGATTTATAACAATCCCAATTCCTAATGACTAATTCGGGCCACGACATTATAGTTCGTCCTTTTTAAACTGTGTCAGCGACATGTTCACTCCGAAAAATATGGAGCGGTAAAGTGCGGGCACAATAGGGGTTGGCGGCGCACTTGTAACTACGTTGTTTGCATCGTAAGTATACCTGTATCCGAAAACGTTGTGCTGGTTGGTGATGTTGTCAATGCTCAGGTAAAATACAGTGAACCATTTCCCAAAGCTGTGCAGGTAGGCAACTGTAAGCGCCAGGTTATTAAAATCCGGTGTTCTGTCGCCCAGGAATGTAGGGTTATTTGGGTTATAGTATGGCCGGCCGCTTGCGTAGCTGTATGTAGCGCTGAAATTGGTCTGCCATTTATCCACAAAGTATTTTGCCACCAGGTTCAGGTTGTTATCTGCAATGTAGGTAGGTGTGGCTTCCGTAGGGAAATTGGCATACTTTCTTTTGGTGTCGATGTAGCTGTAAGAAATCCAGTAATCAAGATTTTTGACTGTTTTCTTATCACGGTAAAATAATTCCAGGCCCTGCGCATAACCATATCCGCTGTTGTCTACGCGTGTATATGGCGTAATGATACGGTAGCTGTTCGGATCAAAAACGGTATCACGCTCCAGCACCAGGTTCAGGTATTTTTTATAATAGCCTTCTATGCGAAGTGTGCGGTCATTTTTAGTGTATTGCCAGTTAGCTATGTAATGTATAGCTTCCTGCTGGCCGGGACGCAGGCCTGCAAGCAGGTACAGGTTATCAGGGTTCTGGTAAAAGATGCCGCTGGCCAGCGAAATCTGGCTATGGTCGCTTGTTTTAATGGCCATAGATATGCGCGGCGCTATATTATCTTTATTAAGCAATGCGCTGTGTTCATAACGTATGCCGGGGCGTATGGCAATAAGATTTATCGGTGTCCACTCCAGCTCTGCGTATCCGGCAGTTTGTGTCTCGGTATATTTCTCATGCAGGGTATCCGTAAATGATTTACCTATCCCGAAGTTCTGTATCTCCGCGCCTACCAGCAGGTTCAGCCGACTGGTAAAATAATCCTTGCCTTCTATACGAAACTGGGCACGGTGGTCTTTTTCGTCGATCGGTATACCGCCAAACGAATTTTTAGTAGTATCGAGACTGTATGATGCAGCGGTATAGAGGCTGTATTTTGCTTTGAAAAGTTGTTTGTATGAGGCGTTGGCATAGTAATACATGTCTTTGGTTACAAAGGGTATAGTATCTGAAAGGCCCGCAAATGGGTTATAGCTGCCGGTCACTGAGTTTGTAACGCCTGCATATGGGTTGGGGACATCTATGCCACTCGTCATGTATGAAGTATTGGCGCTTATCTTGAAGATACCATCTTTATTAGGTTTCCATACATAGCGTACATTGCCGCTGGCGCCCACAGGCACTTTGTAAAATTTAAAGTTGGTAGTAGCAAGGCCATAAAAAGGAGTAAGGTTGTTATAGCTACCGCCGATATCGATGGCGCTGTTCTTCCATTTCTTGGTACCGGATGCGTATAAGCCGGCCATGTTTACACCAAGGTTTACCGTGCTTTTATCGGGCAGGTCGGTAGTGTTTAATTCCAGTACGCCGGACAGTGCCTGTCCGTAGCGCGCACTATACCCGCCGCTGCTGAAAGATACGCCCTGGTAATTAAATGCCCCGAAACGGCTGCGTGTGGCCACACCGGGAGGACCACTGAAAAATGCATTCTGCACCACCATTTCGTCAACAAGTATGGAAAGCTCGCTGGCATCACCACCCCTTACAAAGAGGCCGTTGTCGGTGCCGGTCTGTTGTGTGCCGGGAAGCATCTCTATAGCTTTTACCACATCTGCATTTGCACCCGCGGTAGTTACAATGTCCAGTGGGCGCAATACGGTTTTGCTTTTATCGTTAGATGCATCGAAAGAACCGGCAGTGATAACCACGGCATCAAGGTCATGCGCTTTATTTGCTTTCATACGCAGTACTATGCCGCTCATATCGCCGTTGATCACGATCGGGAGGCCGGTGGTGGTATGGCTCACCTCTGATGCTACAATGGACTGGTTACCTTTTTCTGAAGTAGTGAAGCGGAAAATACCCATGCTGTCTGCTGTGCCGCCATCAATTGTATTATCAAGGTACACGCTGGCACCTCTTACAGGCCGGCCTTTATCATCTACCACCGTGCCGCTGATCTTATATTGTGCATTTGTGGTAGCCGCAATAAGCAGTAACGAAAATAAAAATGCGAAAGGCCTGAAAAATCTAAATTGTACGTGTGTCTTCATTCAGTATTATATTATGGTGCAAATCTATGCGGTAGGCAAAGGATATGAAAATTTATTTCGGTTAATTATTGGGGTAAGTCGGTAAAGGGATGCAAAATGGCGGTGAAAAAGCCAAATCGCCCTTCTTTATCGTTTTACTATGAAAAAGAGCGGCTATCCCCGAGAAGATGCCGCTCTTTAAAGTAATTTGAGATCAATTAGCTGCTTTCACGAGCTTATCTGCTTTCAGCATTTGCCCGTTAGTATCATATACCATGATCATATACACCCCATCCGGAAGGTTGCTGATATCTATATCCTTTACATCCTGCACGTTAAGAACCGAACGGCCATCTATACCATTTATCGCAACGCGAACCTGTATGCCGGCTTCTACATGAACAACAGTTTGTGCCGGGTTAGGGTATATCTTGATATCGCTGACACTTACGTTCTGTACACCTGTAGTATTTACGTTGCCCGTGTACACATATATATCCGAGTATGACTGGCAACCGTTCGTATCTGTTACTGCGACCTTGTAATTACCGGCACCCATTGATGGTGTACCCGAACCGGTAGCCCCCGGGATTGCTACCATATCCTTGTACCACTGGTAGGCGATATAGTATGGCGCTGTATGGAACCATGAACCGTCGAAAGTGATCAGCGGATCAGGCAATGGGAATTCTGTAACTGGTATAGCCACCGTCATATTAGTGCAGCTACCGGGTATTGTTATCTGGCAGCTATAATTACCGGGCACCGTTGCGTTATACATTGGCCCTATTGCACCGGCTATTGCTACTCCGTTAAAATACCATTGATAGGTTATTGTACCTGTTGTACCCGATACACTGGTAGACAGTAATGAGCTGCCACCCCAGCAGAATGATGCAGGTGTTACCGGCACTACAACTGGTGTGCCTACCACAGTCACCACAGTGTCTGCATGTGTTTCGTCAAAACATCCTGTGGTAGGATCTGTTACCTGCACGCGGTATCCACCGCCGACAGTAGCTAAGTAAGATGCATTAGTAGCACCTGCAATTGCCACTCCTCCACGATACCACTGGTAATTGTACCCGGCAGTAGCACTAAGTGTAACACTGCCGCCAGTGCAGAACAATGTAGCGCCACTCGCAGTAATACCTACATTAGGCAATGGGTTCACTACTACCGACATCACTATTGATGTGGCGCTACAACCATAGCTATTAGAAACCGTTACATAATAATTGCCGGTTGTGGTAGCTGTGTACGACACGCCATTTGCACCTGTTATCGCTCCAGCACCATTGTACCATTGATAGGAATAGTCAGCAGAATAGTCGGCAGTCATCACAACGCTTCCACCCTGGCAGAATGTGAGCGGGCCAGATAATACTATATTCGCTGTTGGCGAAGGATTTACGGATATCGTAATGATATTCGAAGTTGCAGAGCAGCCTGTAGCGTTGGTGATGATCATAGAATAGTCACCGGCCAGCGTGGTTGTATAAGAACTTGCTGTAGCACCTGCTATGGCACCGCCATCCTGCAGCCATTGGTAGCTAAGTCCTCCGCCTGTATTGGCATCCAGCGTTGCCGATGAGCCCGAACAGATAGTTGTACTTGTGCTCGCCGTGATCGTAGCAACTGCTGTATCCACAGTTACCAGCATGGGTATAGAAAGTGTGGAACAACCTGCTGCATTAGTTACGAATACCTGGTAACTGCCACTGGTAGTTGCTATATAGCTTGATGCTATTGCACCACCTATCGCAGCGCCGCCAACATACCATTGATAAGTAAGTCCCGTTCCTACATTCGCAGTAAGGGCCACAAAACCGCCAGGGCAGAATGTCGTGTCACCTACGGGTGTTATTACAGCAAGCTGTGCATCAACGGTTACAGGGTATATTGCATAACAGCCTGTGCCGAGAATATAACTGATGTTTACCACTCCGCCTGCTACACCTGTTACCACCCCTGTGCCGGCAATAACTGTTGCCCATGCTGTATTACTGCTGCTCCATGTGCCAAGACCTGTCAGGTCGCTTAAGGTTATTGTCGAACCAACACAAACTAAATCAGGACCTGTAATAGCAACAGGTACAGGGTTCACTGTCATTGGTGCGGTGATGATGCAGCCAGTGGGCAGTGCATAGGTTATCGTAGTAACACCAACTCCGGTGCCAGTCACGACACCTGTTGATGAGCCAACAGTGGCAATACTCGTGTTCTGGCTGCTCCATGTGCCGAGACCCGCATCACTTAGTGTAATGGACGAACCAAAGCATACGTTATTGGCTCCCAATATGGCTGTGGGCAATGGATTAACAGTGACCACAGTTGTATTGATACATCCTGTACCTACGGTATAAGTTATAGTAGCAGTGCTTGTAACAACCACAACTCCGCCGGTAACAATGCCGGTAGAGCCAATGGAGGCTATCGCCGAGTTGCTGCTGCTCCATGTACCGCCGCCAGTGCCATCAAATAAATTGGTAGTAAGGCCGGAGCATACTGTTTTTGTACCCGTTATAGGAGAAGGTAATGAATTAACGGTAACGACTACTTTAGCCGCACAGGCACCAATAGTATATGATATCGTTGCTGTGCCATTTGTAACACCCGTTACAACACCTGTTACAGACACAGAGCCTGTGCCGGGATTAACACTGCTCCATACACCGCTGCCGGTAGCATCACTAAGGCTGGTTGTCAGGCCCTGGCATACTGATAAGCTGCCGGATATAGCTGCCGGTTGAATATTTACTGTTACAATGGCAGTGGCAGCACACCCGCCTATTGTGTATGATATTACCGATGTTCCAACAAGGCCGCCTGTAACCAGGCCGGTTGATGAAATTGTAGCTACCGAAGTTGTAACACTGCTCCATGTTCCACCACCTGTGGCATCCGATAGTGTTTCGGTGAAGGTCTGGCAAATAGGGGCATTACCGGTTATTATAGCCGGTTGGGTGGTTACCGTCACTATTTTTGTAGCCACACAACTGCCTATAGTATATGATATCGTAGACGTGCCCACATTAATATTGCTTGCCGTTACAGTACCATCTGTGCCTACAGTCGCGACAGTCGTAGTAGTGCTGCTCCATGTGCCGCCGCCGGTAGCGTCTGTAAGCGCAGTTGTAGCGCCCTCGCACAACGTTGGCGTACCCGTAATAGCTACAGGTTGTGTGTTTACAGTAACTACCGTAGTTGCATAGCAGCTTAGTATCCCGCATGTGATGGTGGAGGTACCCACACCAACGCCTGTTACCACACCTGTTCCGGACACTGTAGCTACAGAAGTTGTACTGCTGCTCCACGTAACACCGGTTGTAACGTCAGATAAGTTTATGGAAAAAGTCTGGCAGAAGGGCACATTACCCGTGATTGCTGCAGGTTGCGTATTTACTGTGACAATTTTTGTAGCAACACAGCTACCTATAGTATATGATATCGTAGAAGTGCCCACATTGATATTGCTTGCAGTTACGGTGCCATCAGTTCCGACGGTAGCGACAGTAGTAGTAGTGCTGCTCCATGTACCACCACCGGTAGCATCTGTAAGCGCAGTGGTAGCGCCCTGGCATACACTTGCTATGCCAGTAATTGCTACCGGTTGCGTGTTCACGGTTACTACTGTAGTCGCGAAGCAACTTAGCACTCCACATGTTATCGTAGAAGTACCCACGCTCACGCCAGTTACCACACCTGTACCAGATACGGTGGCTACGGAAGTTGTACTGCTGCTCCATGTAACCCCGGTTGTTGCGTCAGTTAAGTTTATAGAAAAAGTCTGACAGAAAGGTACATTCCCTGTGATGGCCGCCGGCTGCGTATTTACCGTAACAACTTTTGTTTACGTACAACTCCCTATCGTATAAGAGATCGTAGATGTACCTGTCGTTGTGCTGCTTGCAGTTACTGTGCCATCAGTGCCTACCGTAGCAACTGCCGTCGTGCTGCTGCTCCATACGCCGCCGGATGTAGCATCTGTAAGCGCAGTAGTGGCGCCCTGGCAAACACTTGCAGTGCCCGTAATAGCTGCCGGTTGCGTGTTTACCGTTACTACTGTAGTTGCATAGCAACTTAGTATTCCACATGAGATTGTTGAAGTACCCACACCTGAACCAGTTACCACACCTGTTCCAGATACGGTGGCTACAGAAGTGTTACTGCTGCTCCAGGTAACCCCGGTTGTTGCGTCAGTTAAGTTTATGGAAAAGGTTTGGCAGAACGGTACATTTCCTGTAATAAATGCCGGTTGTGTATTTACCGTGACAATTTTTGTTGCGGCACAACTGCCTATTGTATAGGATATGGTGGATGTTCCGATTGTAGTGCTGCTTGCAGTTACTGTACCATCGGTCCCTACCGTAGCCACTGTGGTTGCAGTGCTGGTCCATACGCCGCCTGACGTAGCATCTGTGAGTGCAGTTGTCGCACCTTCGCATACGCTTGCAGTACCTGTAATGGCTGCTGGCTGCACGTTTACAGTTACGACAGTTGTAGCCGTACATGAAGTTCCGTAAGAATAAGTAATAGTTGCAGTGCCTACTCCTGTGCCTATAACGGCTCCGGTACCTGACCCTACTGTGGCCACGCTTGTATTACTGCTGCTCCAGGTTCCCCCGCTTGTAGAATCACTTAAAGCCAGTCCCGATCCCTGGCAGATAGGACCTGTATTCCCCAGTACAGGGTTTGTGGAGTTAGTACGGATGTACACATTTTTTATGCTCTGTGTGCTGTATGATCCGCCGGTACTACCGCTAAACCCGAACTGTCCGGTATAAGTGATCGAATAGTTACCGGTTAATAATGGTGTTGTGCTGTAATCAAAATAAACTTTTACAACACCGGCATTGTAGCTGATAAAGCAGTGGTGCCATGCGCCGTTATCCACAAAGTTTTGGTGAGTGGCCAAGCCTGTAGGCAGCAAACGTTGTGTAGCGGAGTTTTCAGTATAGCCGGCGAGGGTGCCATTATAGCCGTATAAGGCAACATCAGGTTCCAGGCCATCGCCATTGTTGTCATAGGTATCCATCACTAACACCAAGCCTACCGGGTTTGGTGGTAAATTCAATGACATACCCGTTCCTGCAGCACCAACAGGGCTGGAGAGGAAAAAGAAAGTAATACCATCTGCGATAGTAGTTCCTGTATGTGCCAGTATCTGGAAGTCAAAGTTCACCGTGAATTCTCCGCAGGCAGTAACACTGTATGCAGCAGTAGTATACACGCGGCCAGCCTGCGCCCCCGCAGGTTTTGTAAGCACAATTTCACTGTCTAATGCATATGCACCGGTCGCACCGCCTAATAGGGTCCATCCTGTATATACAACCGGATATCCGGATATAGGAGGAACAACGACCTGGGAAAAAACCTTCCCGTAAAATGACAGGATCAATGCGGTAAGCAGGAATACCCTTTTCATTATAGTTATTATTTTAAAGTGTTCAGTAAAAAGTAGTTGACAAAGGAAAACGAGGCCAAAATAGCAACAAATCATTCATTTTTATACGATTTGGTGAAAATATATTTTAAAAACAATTTATTAGGAATAAAAAATTGCTTTAGGTTAATATATGCATTATTTTGTTGTTTTAACGGTGCCAGAAATGCCTGTCTCAAATGCCTATTTGATTTAACTTCACGCTTCAATTATCAGCTACCAAATGAAATATTTACCGATAGGTTCTAAATTGTTTGAACAGAACAGGCAGCGGTTCATAAAAAAAATGAAACCGAATTCACTGGCTATCTTCCCGGCAAGCCCTGTGTTCCCTAAAAGCGGGGACGGCACTTATGGTTATAAACCTGATGCCGATGTAGTATGGCTATCAGGAATTGTGCAGGAAAAAACGATAGTGATATTATATCCGGACAACCCGGATAAATCAATGCGCGAAGTTTTGGTATTGCTGCGGCCAAACGAACTACTCGAAAAATGGGTGGGCCATAAATTGCGTAAAGAAGAAGCTACAGCAATATCGGGCATAAAGAACATTCAATGGATGGACGGGTTTAAGGCCATGCTACAGGTAATGATGAACAGTGCAGATACGGTATATCTCAATACGAATGAGCACAACCGCCTGGATACAGACCTGTACCGTACCGACCTCGTTTTTGTACGCGAATTGATGAAGAAATACCCTATACACAACTATGACCGTGCTGCACGGATAATGAGAGAGCTGCGCAACATAAAAACAAAGGAAGAAATAGAAGTAACCAAGGTTGCTATAGACATTACTGCCAAGGCGCTGGACAGGGTGCTGAAGTTTGTAAAGCCGGGCGTGATGGAATATGAAATAGAGGCGGAAATAACGCATGAATTTCTGCGTAACAGGGCTACAGGACATGCGTATGGCTGCATCATAGCCTCAGGCGACAGGGCGCGCACACTGCATTATGAAGAAAATAACCAGGAGTGCAAGAGTGGCGAATTATTGCTGATGGACTTTGGTGCAGAGTATGGTAACTACAATGCAGACCTTACCCGCACCATACCTGTGAACGGCAAGTTTACCAAGCGCCAGAAAGAGGTATATAATGCGTGCCTGGCGGTACACAATCACGGTAAAAAAATATTAAAGCCCGGCCTGCAATTCCAGGATTATGTGAAGAGCATAAATAATGAAATGGAAAAACAATTGCTGAATATAGGCCTCATCAGCAAGAATGATATTAAGAACCAGGACCCTGAAAATCCGGCATTCCGGAAATACTTTTATCATGGTGTAACACACTACCTGGGCCTCGTGGTGCATGATGTAGGTTCGTATATGGATGTAGTTAAGGAGGGTATGTTGTTCACCATAGAGCCGGGAATCTATATAGAAGAAGAGCAAATGGGCATCCGCATAGAGAACAATATATGGATCACCAAAAACGGCAATGTGGACCTGTTTAAAGAAATGCCGATTACCGTGGAAGAGATAGAAGCCGCAATGAAGAAATAGCCGGCATTTTAGAAGTTTAATTTTATGAGAACTATGAAAAAGATCATTTGTTTAGCATTCGCATTTTCCGCTTTGGCCTATTCGGCATCTGCACAATTTTATATCAGCGGGGGATTGGGCTATGCTTTTCCGCAGGCGGGGCAAACTGTAGATGGTACAGGACAGCCATACAATGGTACTAGTAACAACGGCGCTAATACAGAGACGTTTAATATTAAGGGTGCATCTTTCTCAGCAGGGCTGCAAGGTGCAATCGGCATAGGTTATATGTTTAGTGAACACGTTGGTGTGCAACTGGATATGAACGTTGGCCTTTCCACAAAAAAATACACATTCTCCCAGGATAGTGTAGAAATAGGCGGTGTGCTAAACAATTATAGTGTGGTACAGCAAGCCAAATCGCCTGTTTTCCTGATACCGTCGCTGGTGTTACAAACGGGAGATGAGAATAAAGTGAATTTATATTCCCGGTTTGGCATAGTGTTGCCGATGAAGACAACAATTACACAGGACCAGGTAGAAGTGAATCTTCCCGGCACAGGTACGCCTGAGGCATTGGATTTTACAGTACAGATCAAAAACAGTTTTGCGCTTGGTTTTTCGGCGGCAGTGGGTGTAAAGTATAAGGTCAGTGACAGGCTAAGCATCTTTGGCGAAGCAAGTCTGTTATCTATGTCGGTGTATGTTAAAGAGGCAGACCTTACCAGCTTTTCTTATAACGGCCAGAACCAGAGCTTATCATACGTATCCGGTCCGCAAACAATAAAGTACAGTAAAAATACCGCTGTTGACAGTGCAGACCAGGTTACTTATGCCCAGCCTTTCAGCAACATAGGCATTAAGGTAGGTGTAACATATAATCTTTCAGAAAAGAGGCGTTCAAAACATTCCCGTCACAGCGATGTCGAAGTGGGTGATGATAAGCCTTTCCGCAGGCGCTGATCTACCTGAGCCTGTCTACACTTTTTACAAGTTTCTCATCCCTGCGTATGCCGAAGATAGCAAGCAGGAGAAATATGAATGATATAGCAGGTAAGATAGCCCCTATCCAGTAACTGGCATTTGTGGGTGCCGGGTTCATCGTGTCTAAACCGGTTATGCGTTTCAGTGTCAGGCTAACGAAACCGATGACCGCCAGTATGCTCACAAAAGTCATACCGATCTGCTGCTTACGTTTTCTGAACATAAATATGGTTACCAGCGGCAACAGCGTCATAACTAACGCAATGAGCAACGACGGATAATGGTCGCTCACGCGTATCTGGCCCATGGTATCTGTTGTTGTTTCCCCGCTATGTGTGACAATGTGATACTTGTACAGGTCAAAATAAAATACACCTGCATTCAGCAGCGCAGCTATAAAAAGATAAAGTGACTGTTTGCGTTGGATCATAGTTTGATTAGCTGATTTGATAATTAGCTGATTAGCTAATTGAATTAATGTAATTATTTTTTGAACTTGAAATAATTTTATTAAGCACTTTGCAAATGGAGTGTATTTGTTCAACCAGGGTTTGGCAGTCAGGTAATTTTTCTGATTTGTTACAAACTTCCAGATAGAACTCCACTTCGTCCGCTTCTTTAGCTGCTATTTTCATTTTATGTATAAAATCAGCCTTACTTTCAGCATTCTGAGCTTCTTTTACGTTAGCTCCTATTGACAAAGATGCACGCAATATTTGGTTTGATAATGACCACTTTTTTAAATCATCCAGTTCAGTACAAAAGGGAATAATCGACAAAGCAAAATCGAAAGTCATTTGAACAATTAAGTTACCTTTTTTCAATTCCTCATTCATATGTTATCGGGTCTTACAATCATCAAATCAGCTAATCATCAAATCAGCTAATCAATTATTTCTTTTCCAAAATAAGGTTGCAAAGCCTTGGGTATTTTTATTCCTTCGGGTGTCTGGTTATTTTCTAATAAACAGGCAATGATCCTGGGCAATGCCAGTGAACTGCCATTTAGTGAATGTACCAGTTGCGTTTTACCATTACCATCTTTAAAACGGATCTTCATCCTGTTGGTCTGGAACGTCTCGAAGTTGGAGACTGAGCTCACTTCCAGCCAGCGTTCCTGCGCTGCGCTGTATACTTCAAAGTCGTAGGTAATGGCAGATGCAAAACTCATATCACCGCCACACAGGCGCAGTATGCGGTATGGTAACTCGAGTGATTGTATCAGTTTTTCCACATGATGCACCATGCTTTCGAGTACTTCATAGCTTTTAGCGGGGTGAGCAAGTTGCACCACTTCTACTTTATCAAACTGGTGTACGCGGTTCAGGCCGCGCACATCCTTACCATACGAGCCTGCCTCGCGGCGGAAGCATGGTGAATACGCGGTCATTTTCACGGGCAGTTCGAATTCCTGAATTATAGTATCTCGGTAAAGATTGGTAACAGGCACTTCGGCAGTAGGTATCAGGAAAAAATTATCTTCAGTGGCGTGATACATCTGCCCTTCTTTATCGGGTAGTTGCCCGGTGCCGTAAGCCGATGCTTCGTTTACCATGAATGGCGGCGCCACTTCCATGTAGCCCGCGTCTATATTCCAGTTTAGAAAGTATTGTATGAGTGAGCGTTGCAGTTTAGCCCCTTGTCCCATGAAAACAGGGAAGCCGCTGCCGGTGATCTTATTGCCCAGTTCAAAATTTATGAGACCGTATTTGTCGGTAAGTTCCCAGTGTGGTAGTTTTTGTGCACTCAGGTCGGGTATTTTGCCGCCTTCACGTACCACCTCGTTATCTTCCGGTGTTTTGCCTTCCGGCACTGCTATATGTGGGAGATTTGGAAGACGCACCAGCATATCCTGTAGCTCGGTTTCCAGGTCGCTAAGTTTCTGGGCTATGTCTTTTGCCTGCTCTTTATGCAGGCCCACTTTTTCTTTCAGCAACTCGGCGCCTTCTTTATCGCCTTTGGCCATAAGCTGTCCTATGCTTTTTGCAGCAGTATTCTGGGCAGATGCAAGTGCATCATTCTCTACCTGCAAAGCACGGCGGCGCTCATCTACGCTTATGATCTTATCAACAAGTTCCAGGTCCTTAAAATTCTTCTTTTTCAGGCCTGCGAGTATTAGTTCCTTGTTCTGCCTGAATAATTGTATAGACAACATAAATAATAAATATAATTGGAGACAAAGATAATCTTAAATCTAAACCCTTTTATGCCGGAGGAGAGTCACATTTACCATTCACACGTATATTTACAAAAAAACAGGTATTGTGCCGGATGTAATACAATTATTATCAGATCATATTGCCAACCAGATAGCCGCAGGAGAGGTGATACAACGCCCGGCATCGGCAGTGAAGGAGTTATTGGAAAATGCCATAGATGCGGGAGCTACCGAAATACAACTTATTATTAAGGACGCAGGTAAGGAACTGATACAGGTTACCGATAACGGAAAGGGCATGAGCCCCACGGATGCGCGCATGAGTTTTGAGCGGCACGCCACTTCCAAAATAAAGAGCATTGAAGACCTTTTTACGATACGTACCATGGGTTTCCGGGGCGAAGCGCTGGCATCGATAGCTGCAGTAACACAGGTAGAGCTGAAAACACGCCAGGCAAAGAGCGAAGCCGGCACAAGAATAGTGATAGAAGGGACCGATGTAAAATTGCAGGAACCGTGTGCGGTAAATCCCGGTACTACGATAAGTGTAAAGAACCTCTTTTATAATGTGCCTGCCCGGCGCCACTTCCTGAAGAGCGCCACCACAGAGCTGCGGCACATACTGGATGAGTTTACAAGGGTGGCGCTGGCATATCCAGCAATATCATTCCGGTTGTGGAACAATAATACGGAGCAATACCATCTTGCCGGTGGCAGTATGAAGGCACGTATCGTGGCATTGCTGGGCAATGCCTATGAAAAAAACCTGGTGCCTGTAGAAGAGAAGACCGATCTGCTGAATATATACGGCTTCATAGGTAAGCCGGAAGCGGCCACACGCACACGGGGTATGCAGTTCTTCTTTATCAATGGCAGGTTTATACGGAATGCTTACCTGAACCATGCTGTGGTGCAAGCATATGAGGGCCTTATAGAGAAAGACTCATTCCCGTTTTATGTGTTGTTTTTGGAAGTAGACCCGGCGAGGGTGGATGTGAATGTGCACCCTACAAAGCAGGAAGTGAAGTTTGAAGACGACAGGATGATGTACTCTTACCTGAACTCGGCAGTAAAGCACTCGCTGGCACGGTACAATATTGCACCATCGCTCGATTTTACACTCAGCCCGGAGATACAGCAGTTGCCCTCTGTGCAATTACCATACACAAATACACAAAAAGCAGAAACGGAAAGAGGATACCTGTACAATACTTTCAGTGATAAAGACCAGGCACACTTTATAGAGCGTAAAGACAGCCTGAAGCACTGGAAAGAACTTTATGAGATAGCGAAAACACCGGTAACCGTTGGTCGGGACCAGTTTGCAGGAAATAGTTTTCAATCCGCCGTAGGGAGAGAAACTAGTGATAATAGCACCCAGGGAACTTTAATGAGTGATGGTGAAGCAGGTAAGAGCAATGGCATGATGCTGATACAAGGCTCACTACTGGCAACAACCGTAAAAAGCGGGCTGATGCTGATCCATATTCGCCGTGCGCAGGAGCGTATATGGTATGAGCGGCTGCTGGGAGAATGGAACAGCCAGAATACACCATCGCAACAGGTTTTGTTTCCCATATCTTATGAGACATCGCCGCAGGATGCATTGTTACTCACCGAGGTACTTGCAGATCTTGCGCGCATTGGTTTTGATATAGCACCGTTCGGGCAAAACACATTTGTGGTGCAGGGCATTCCGTCTGGTCTTCCCTCAGGCGAGGAAAAAAATGTGCTGGACGAAGTACTGGATCACCTGAAGCATGAGTCGCCGGATGCCGTGAATAAACGTACAGAGTTGTTGCTGGCACACATGGCGCGACGCCTAAGCAGGAATAAACATGCCATTATGCAACCCGAAGGCCAGCAAGGGCTTATAGACGAGCTTTTTGCCTGCTCCCAACCGGAATACACACCAGATGGCAAGAAAGTATTTGTGATGATAAAGAAAGAAGACCTGGAAGGAATGCTTGGTAATTAGCTGATTCGGTGATGATTCACAATAAAAATGCCCTTATTAGTTTTTAATAAGGGCATTTGCTAATCAGCTAATCATCACATCAGCTAATCGGATAATTATTTCTTTTTCTTCGGCATCTCAATCGGTTTTGGTTCAATTACCGAGTAGGAGAATGAAGTATCTGCTGTTGGCGGCTCGCCTTTAAAGAAGCTTATTTCGGTGATCGTTTCCCTGATGATCGGCACACCTGTGATCCTGAGCGAAGCCTGGGTGTTTGGGTATACGATCTTCATATCATAACTGCCGGGCAGTATGTTGTTTGTTTCGTAATAACCGGTAGAATCAGTAAAGCCTGAAGCGCCGATAGTGGAATCGGGCAGGTATATAAATGCCTGTACGCCTTTTATAGGGCGTTTACGCATGTCGGTAAAATAACCGCCAACACCGCTTTTGTGATATACGCCCGGTTTTTGCGGGATCACGGAGATATTCGGATGCGGTTCGTTCTTTTTCTGGGCAGATGCTGTGCCGCATATAAGTATGCAAACTGCTACTGTTATGAATTGTTTCATACTATGAATTGTCTGATTTGGGCATTAAATGTAAACAATATTCTAAAATTCTAATAAAATCTGCCACAGGGTTTTACCGCCTGCCCTTAAAACCGTAAATTTGCTTAATATCATCGATCCGAAAATCAAATTTGGGGATATTTTCACGCAGAATCTATCTTTATTGTCTCGAGATGCTTTTTTTGGTTCTTTGACCCCTGCCTACCCGCAGGTTTTAACTTTTGACTTATATTATATGAGTGATGTTGCAACGCTAAAGGCGCCGCTTACCCCTAAAGACTTCGCTACCGACCAGGAAGTGCGCTGGTGCCCCGGCTGTGGGGACTATTCCATACTAAAACAGGTACAAACCATATTGCCGCAAACGGGCATACCGAGGGAAAATATTGTTATTATTTCAGGAATCGGGTGTAGTTCGCGTTTTCCATACTATATGAACACTTATGGTATGCACTCTATACATGGACGTGCTACTGCCATAGCCTCTGGCCTGAAAGCTACCAGGCCGGAATTGAGCGTATGGATAGTAACAGGTGATGGCGATGGCCTGAGTATAGGC
>CAIJNJ010000241.1 GCA_903821975.1 uncultured Bacteroidota bacterium | reverse complement strand
TATCCTATTGTAAAGACTTATACACTGGGAGCGTGATGAATGAATGGATAGAATATGATGAATGGTCTGCAAAATATGTGCGCAAAGATGATAGCTTTCTTTTAGGCAATTTTGCAACTATTACTTCGGCCACTGCATTAGAAAATTTTTTTGATCGGTTGGAGCCGCGTTCAAAAGAATATGCCGTATACAAAGCTGAACTTAGGGACCAATTTGCGCGGAATAACAATAGCAAAGCGAAAGATCTGGCGGTTTCCATCAACTTCTACCGGTGGATACATCATTTTAATTTTACGAAAGTAGTCGTCGTAAACGTAGCCGCTGCCACACTCCGGTATTACGAAAATGATTCTGAAGTTCTTTTTTCCCGCATGGTCGTTGGTAAGCCATCCACAAAAACACCACTATTTGCAGCCAGTTGCCGCCAGGTGATCCTTTATCCATACTGGAATGTGCCCACGAGCATTGCGCTAAAGGAGCTTGTACCCAAATACAAAAAATCGGTTGCCCTGTTGGACGCTGAGAATATGCAAGTACTGGATACAAAAGGAAATATTATCGATCCACATTCCATTAACTGGCAGCGTTTCAGTAGAAATTACTTTCCGTATAAACTCCGGCAGGCTACAGGCTGCGACAATTCATTAGGTATTATTAAGTTTGATCTCACATCCCCCTTTAGTGTTTACCTCCACGATACAAACGAAAAAGGAATATTCCAATTACAGAAGCGCTACAGGAGTCATGGCTGCATGCGCGTGGAAAAAGCTATTGAATTAGGAAATTACCTCCTGAATAACCGGCTTGATACTGCATATTTGCAGGCATGTAACAAAGATGAAAAACCTGTTTTGCTGCAACTAGAAAAGCCACTGCCGGTTTTTGTTGTGTATATGACCGCAGAAAGTAATAAGTTGGGATCTGTTACCTATTACGACGATGTTTATCACCTGTTACCGCTAAACTAAAACCTGGAATTTTTATAGCGCCAGCTAATTCCTGCTGCTTCTGCAAACAGGATATGCCCGTACTTTTTCCGCTTCGCGGTTTTGTTGGTAGTAACCTGAAAAAAACTAACTTTATGCTTTAAGCAAAGGTAGCAAACAGCCTGTTTGGGCAAGGCCATCTGAAGTGTACATATCGTTGCAAAACAATAATTAGTGGGTAAACACATTTTTTTTCTCATATTGTATATTGGTCTTTCGCAGGTATTCCCGGGAGAGACAATAACAGGGATTGTTGTGTTTCACTGTGCTATAAATATAGCTGGCAATTTAAAAGGTCTGATAAACCGGTTGGATTTCATCACGTTTTATAACATTGGTATTCTGCTTGCATCTTTTGCCAATATTCTCTTCATTAATAAAGTAAAGCTATATGGCACCAGCCAGGATGTCTTACACATCTACAACTTTATCGACATAAGGTATATCGATGAAGCGTCCTTATTGTGGGCTATCGGGAATACTTTTGTTTTTATTGGGTATGAGCTGTTTTCAAAGCGTACCCTGCCATCAATAGCAATAATTATTGATAACAAAAAGCTGCTGGAAAATATCTACTATTTTATTATGGGAATAACGCTACTTAACCTAACCGGCAATATAATCAACCTTGCTTTTATTGCGGGGGGTGTTCAAAAAGTGTTATTGCTGTTATGCTCGGTAGGTACGTTATTCTACTCCAGGCTATGGGTTACAGAAAACAGCAAAAAGTACAGGATGTATGCTATTTCTATATGCGCAATACAAACCTATATAGCTTTGTTTTACTCCTACATCAGGCTGGATCTGATCACACCGATTTGTATCTTATTTTTGGGCTATTTCATTGGTAAGGGAGACATAAAATACCTGGCTACTTACCGTATCATTCCTGTAATTCTTGTGTTTGTTGTTTATTTCCAGTTTTTCCAGTCTTTTGGTGGTAACAGGTCGCATTTTATTGCAGCGTTTATAAACGATCAGCAAACGAATGCAAGCTATACATATGTTGAAGGAGATGAACATGCAAGTGGCACCCTATTGGAGCGAATATCCTGCATTTCACAAATGACCAATGTTATAAAGCTTACAAAGGAAAAAGGGTTTTACAATGGTATGGCCTCCGCGCCGCTGGTCGCAGCATTTATCCCCAGGGCTATCTGGCCGGACAAACCCAGGGTTGCCATAGGTAGCTGGTTTGCGGTTGAAATAGGTGCCGGAACAATGAATGATTTTGGATATTCAAATAATAGCGTTAATATGACCATCCCGGGTGAACTATACCTGGATTTTGGCTGGATCGGTGTGGTAGTAGGGTGTATGTTCTGGGGAGCTATCCTCGCAATGTTCTGGAATTCAGCGCAATTTAACGAATCTCCGTTTAACCTCACCGGAACGTTGTGGGGCGGATATCTCCTACAGGGCGCCATGGGGGCATTAGGTGCCGACCTGCAAAGTGTTGTTACGCTGATCTCAACCTACTTAGTCTTTTTATTGATCAAAAAATCATTAAACCAGTATGCGCATTCTCGCCATAGGGCCTCTGTGGAGGGGTAGTAATGCAGGTGGGCTGTTCCGCGCTCTGAGCAGGCAGGGGTGCCTGGTGGAGATCCTTGATGAATTTTATTTTATCAGCCTGCAAACCAAACGGAAGATGACCAAGGTGCTCGAACGCATCATCAGGCCGCTGCAGTTAGATGAATTCAATAATGCAATAAAAAAGAAAATAGACCTGTTCACGCCGGATATAGTGTTGGTATATAAAGGTGCGTTCGTATACCCCGAAACAATAAAATATGCAAAACAAAGGAATTGTAAAACCGTGCTTTTTTATCCCGATGTAAGCATGACGAACCACGGCCCGCACATCCCCGCGTCCATTCCGCTGTATGATATGATATTCACCACCAAGACATTTGGCATCACCGATATGCAATCCATGTTCGGTGCAAAGAATACACATTTTATACCACATGGTTTTGACCCGGAGATACACCGTAAATTGAATATCAGCACGGAAGACAGAAACAAATTTGGGTGCGATGCTTCATTTATTGGTACATGGTCGCCTAAAAAAGAAGCCTGGCTATCTGCACTGAAACAAGCCTGCCCGTCTATTAACCTTAAGATATGGGGGGATCAATGGTTCAAGGCCTCCGGTGCTGCAATTAAAAACGACATACAAAATACACCCGTACTTGGCGACCTCTATGCTATCGCCATACAATGCTCAAAGATCAACCTGGGCATATTATCAGAGCAGGTAGTGGGCTCCTCTTCCGGGGATCTTATTACCTCACGCACATTTCATATACCCGGCGCCAATGGATTTTTACTGCACGAGCGTAACGAAGAATCTGTATTGTACTTTAAGGAAAATGAAGAAGCAGCCTTCTTCAGCGGCCCTGATGAATTGGTAAAACAGGTAAAATATTTCCTGGAAAATGAAGACCTGCGTGAACGGATAAAAACTGCCGGGTACAACAGGGCACTAAAGGATCACTCGCTTGATGAACGCGCTAAGACAGTGATCAGCTATATGAAAGAAAAATTATAGCACGCTCCTATTATCTATTTGAAATTCATCACTAACCCAAGCCCTGCTCCGTTAGGTGTGGCCACAGGAACCATGCGCATGGATATATCTCTCGAAATATCGAAATTTTTAAGGTGGGCAGCAGTCACTGCATCCATTACCTGCAAAGCGTAACCTATAACACTGAATAATGCCGTCATGTCCAGGTATTTACTATAATCATTCTGCAATTGTTGCAACTCACCTGTATTGTACAGGCCTACATACTTATCTGTCGGATAAGGATTATTAATGCGGCCAATGTAGGCCTTGCGATACGATTGATATTGATTAAGGTTATCAACAAAATAATACCCTGCCACAGCAACACCTAAGTATACTACCGGTATTTTCCAGTATTGGCGGTTATACAACTGCCCCAGTCCGGGCACAATAGCACTGTATAGCCCTGCTTTTTTAGGGTTCGGTTGAAAGCGTTTAGGTTTACCGTCTGTGGTATCCGTTGGCGGTTTCGCTTGTCCATGAAACATCTGGATATCCGGGCCGGCCTTTTTTTGGTGAACGGTATCGCTGATAATGTTGTTAAGCGAAGTATCAGGCACCGCCTGTGCTGCACAATATCGCGGAGCAGCAAATATGCTGCAGGCTGTAAGTACTATAAACAGCAGCCTCGCCGATATGTTTGTTATATGCACGGTCATTGATACGCAAAGTTAATTCTTTCCTGCAAACTGCCACCTGCGCTCTGCTCCTGCAATCTATTGCGCAAGCCAATACTTGCGCAGCAGCCATTCACACACTGCCAGCAGCAAAATGATAAAGAAGTACCACTTACGGTCCACCAGCGGCACAGTTTCCGCATTGGTCTGTATCACCGGCTTTATATGCTCATTATGGGTTATGCTGTCATACAAAGCGGCCACATTTTTTTCAGCAACGAGGCTGCCATTGTACTTATGTGCCATCCCGTACAGTAGTGGATAATCCGCGCCCGACTCCATCAGCTCCAGCGGTATGCTTTCCACCACAAAACTGCCTCCTGCTGTATACTCTTTGTCTTTGTATGTAGTATGTGCACTGTAGCTATAAGTACCTCCGGCCCATACGCCTATATTCAGGCTGTATACAGTGCCTGAACGTTCAAAAGAAAAATTCTGCTTGCGCCTTGCACTGTCTGTTATGGTCAGTTGCACATCAGTTGTATTTACCTGCTCATTATTCGCATTAAGAAGATATGCATTAAGCGACACCGCCTCCTGGTCGCTCCACACATATTTCTGCAATGCCACGCTGAATGGCTTTTCATTATTGTTTGCCGATAAGAATGCAACCGTCTGCCGTATGCACTCATCAATAACAGTGTGCTGGTTAAAGTTCTTGTACTCATACAGCCTCCAGCGCCAAAGACCCTCGCCCATTAAAATTGCTGTAGGCACACTACCCTGCTGCAATACCCACAGTGGCATTTGCCCCTGCCTGTCTGTAAACAATATATTCGCACCGGGGGCAGTATGCACATTACCGGCAGCCACAAGCAATGGCGGCATTTTATCGGTTACCGATTGGATATTTTGCGGCAATGTAAATTCTGTAAACGCCGGATCATACATAGTGAGCACATCATGCGGGGTAACGGGAGATACCGTAGTATGCGTAAGCTGCTGTAATTCATTGAACCCTGCAATATCGGTTTGGTTACTGAGTATGCACCAGAGTGGCTTCCTTGCGGCAACAAGCTGCGTGGCCAGCTTACTCCTTAATGATGGCAACCCATGAAGTATGATGGCGTTATAACCAATGAGCGAAGCGGGAAGATTATCTGCAGTACACACTGTAACCTTGTAACTTTCAAGACCACTGAGCGCATCTTTTATAGCGTTTACATCAGGGTGGGGCGCCGCAGATACGATAAGGATGTTCTTTTTTTCTTCTACCACATCTACAAAAATATCCCGGCGGTTATTGATCACATTCTTTTCGCCTTCTGCATCTGGTATACTGATAACATAATGGTGCAAGCCTGCACTCTGGGCTTTAATAGTAAATGAAACAGAGCGGTCATATTTGTCGCTGTTCACAGATACCGGCACCGACGACAGCATGTTATCGCCTTCTTTAATAACAGCGCTGTTGCTGTATCCTTTACATAGATCAGCAACGATATCAGCCCGTATCTCAAAATTGCTGTTGATGGTTACGGTCTTGTTTGCGTACGTTCTCGATATACGGATATCCTTTTGCTGCGCACTGTCGCCAATAGCTACCATGTATAAAGAACTATGCAGCGACAGTTGCTGATAAAGCGGGTTCATGCCCTGGTTAAAACGGCCATCAGTGGCCAGTATTACCGCCCCCAGGTTCTGTAACCCGAAAAATTCCTGCGCCCTCGACAGAGCCGCAGAGATATCTGTAGCGGGTTGTGTGTATTGAAACAGCGTATCATTTTGCACCGCGTTACCAAACCCCCATTGTACCACCTTGTATTTATCTGAAAGGCGGCGGGTAAGATCCGTTACATTTTTACGGTATGCGGCAGAGTCGTTACCTAAGGCATTGGCTATCGACCGGGAATTGTCCTGCAGCAGTAAAATGATCGGTTTTTCCACAACATTTTTACTGATGATGATGGTCGGGACCAGTATCAGTAAAAGGGTAAAAAAGACCACAAGGCTGCGAAGCAAAGAAGTAAGCCATGGATAGGGAACAGCACGCCGCTTATCCGCACGATATACCCAAAAACCGGCGCCAAATGATAAAACTATAGCTATAAGCCAATATATCCACTGCATCAAGGGGCAAGCTAAAGAAAAATTCAAAAAATAAATTACAATTAAAATATAAAATGTGAACTTTGCTACTTTAGCGTTATATACCTATTTATTCGGTTCTGTATGAAGCAAATATTGCTGCCCGTTACATTGTTCTGCTTGTTGATGACTACACCCACCTACGCCAAAGACGGCCATGGCGGCGGCCACGGTGGAGGCAGTCATTCCCATAGTCATTCGGGCGCCGGCGCGCACGTTTCCGGCTCCGCTCATTCGGGCAGCGGGCAGAGTCATAGCAGTAGTGCGCATACCAGCAATACGAAGCACAATAATACACGGACCGTTATTAACCGGTCTACTTCCCCGCGTGTTATAGCTACCAGTCACGCACATAGCCTGCCAACCATGCGCGGCAATGCCGGTACTACAGCCGTGCGCGGCTCAGATCCTGTTGGTTATGTCAACACAGGGTATTACGGATACTATTATTACCCCTACTATGGCAACCCATACTTCTACAACCCCTATATGAGCATGTGGTCGTTTGGTATGGCCTTTATGTATTCCCCCAGCTATTACCCAATGGGCGGCCCCTCAAACTATAGCAACTACAATAATAGTGAAGAGCAACTAAGCAAAGAACCCATGGATGGATACGTGGTGTTCTATAACGATACCCTATCAGGTGCAGTAACTATTAAGAAACATGCCCTGGCGCTGGAAACCACTGACTCCGGCAAGAATTATGATTACAAGTTTCATGAAAAAGACCCCGGGGTGCAGTATGTAACTGTATATAACGAAGACGACAAACAGCTAAACCTTGTACGGCTGAAAACAGACCCGAAAAAACTGCTGCGGGTAGTGCATACGGGCAAGCTGAATATATATGACGGCCGCCGCGGGTTTATCTATGCCCCCGAGGACATTGACGTAAAAACCTTGGTTGTCTCTTACAAGGGCGAACTTGCATCCCTGCATTCTTCGTCAGTAAATGCTACCAAAGAATGGCTTACCGGCTATGTAAACGAGGCTTACGGCTTCAACCTCGACCCCAAAGCCTTTGGCTGGAAGGAACTGCTCATATACATTGATAAGCTAGACTAATTCCCCCGATTTCAGGTCATTTGTATCCTTCATTTTGCCTCAATTATGACTTTTTAAAAAACTCATTACATTTGAGCCCACAAATGAAACAATCTTAACTACATACAAAAATTAAAAAAGCACATGGCAAAAATCAAAGTAGCTAATCCCGTAGTGGAACTTGATGGCGATGAAATGACGCGCATCATATGGAAGTACATAAAAGAAAAGCTCATTCTCCCCTACCTCGATATTGATATCAAGTACTACGACCTCGGCATCGAGTACCGCGACCAGACCAATGACCAGGTAACCATAGACTCTGCAAATGCGATCAGGCAATATGGTGTTGGTATCAAGTGCGCTACCATTACTCCTGATGAAGCACGCGTAAAAGAGTTCAACCTGAAACAAATGTGGAAGAGCCCTAACGGCACTATCCGGAACATACTTGACGGCACCGTATTCCGCGAGCCGATAGTGATGAACAACATTCCCCGCCTGGTACCAAACTGGACCGCTCCTATATGTATAGGCCGTCACGCATTCGGCGACCAGTACAGGGCTACAGACTTTGTGGTAAAAGGTAAAGGCAAGCTCACCATAAAATTTGAAGGTGAAGACGGCAAGACCATTGAGCACGAAGTATACAACTTCAAAGGCGATGGCGTAGCACTGGCTATGTATAACACAGACGAGTCTATCATGGGCTTTGCACGTGCCTGCTTCAATATGGCGCTCTCCAAGAAATGGCCGCTGTATCTTTCTACAAAGAATACCATCCTGAAAAAATATGATGGCCGCTTCAAAGATATTTTCGAAGACATCTACCAGAAAGAATTCAAGGCAGAGTTTGAAAAGAACAATATAGAGTACGAACACCGCCTTATAGACGACATGGTAGCCAGCGCACTGAAATGGAACGGCAACTTCGTATGGGCTTGTAAGAACTACGATGGCGATGTACAGAGCGATACTGTGGCACAGGGCTTTGGCTCATTAGGTCTTATGACCTCTGTGCTAATAACACCGGACGGCAACACTATGGAAGCAGAAGCAGCACATGGTACTGTAACCCGCCACTACCGCGAATACCAGAAAGGCAACCCCACATCAACCAACCCGATCGCATCCATCTTCGCATGGACAAGGGGCCTGGCCTTCCGCGGCAAACTGGATAACAACCAGGAGCTCATCAACTTCTCTCATGCGCTGGAAGGAGTTTGTGTGGAAACAGTACAAAGCGGCAAAATGACAAAGGACCTTGCAGTATGCGTACACGGCAACAAAGTAAACCACGGCGAGCATTACCTCTACACCGAGGAGTTCCTTGATGCGCTGAATGAAGGGTTGATGAAGAAGTTAAAAAGTTAATTGGTTAAATAGTTAAGCTATATCATTAGATATTGAAAGAACACCATTACCCGATTAGTTGCCTCGACCTTTAGGTCGGGGAAGTAATAAAGTAAGAGAGTGGCTTTAGCCAAACGTGATTGTTAATTACCCGGAGCCTGTATCAGCAAATGATACAGGCTTTTTTATATGTCGCATACACAAACATTTTGTATAATTTCGGGGAACCGGTCAGTACCGCTCTTTAGCGGTCAGACCGGTTTAGAATATAATCTTGCAATCATGAAAACAGCAAATTTTCCTTCCGACTACCAGCAGGTGATGCCCTACCTGATCGTAAAGGGCGCAGCGAGCTTTATGAAATTCATGCAGGATGTTTTTGATGCAAAAGAAAAGATGATACACATGCGCTCTGAAGATGTTATTGCTCATGGAGAAATAACAGTTGGCGAAAGCGTCATCATGTTTGCAGACAGCACCGCTGCTTTTGAGCCACGCACAGGCGGCTTCTTTATCTACGTCCCCGATGCCGATGCAACCTATAACAAAGCCCTCGCAGCAGGCGCCGTTGCCATATCGCCTATGGCAGACATGCCCTATGGCAGAAGCGGCGGTATAAAAGATCCGTTTGGTAACGATTGGTGGGTAACGAGTCATACCCCAAACCCCTGAAGGGGCTTCGCTTGTGAACAAAATTCAACATTTAGTCAATTGCTCAAATCATAGTGTTTCTCTGAAGTTCGCACCAGGTCAAATGCATGGTTCCCCGGAACATGGTCCCGATTTTTCATCGGGAGGGGAGGGGGTGGCTCGGTTATTATACCATTATACAAAAACACACTTATGGGCATTTGGACGATATTGGCAGTATTAGTTGTTGTGGCATTCCTTATCAAGGGTGGCCATCATGTTTATCACAAACAAAAAGCAAAAAGGGATAAATTTAAACAACAGAAACCAACACCATAGAACCCCCAAACTCGCCCCGATAAAAATCGGACCCTTGTTCCGGGGCTTCATCATGTTTTCTATCCCGTATTCTTTAATAAGGTAGTCCAATAGAATTCCGAAGCCGAATATCTGTCAACGGCTAAATACATGACTCCCCTTTAGGGGGCGGGGGTGACTATAACTCCAGCAACGTCTTCACCGGGTCCTGTCCGAATAAAAGCAGTTCGGGATTTTCGAGGAGTTCTTTTACCCTTACCAGGAAACCTACAGATTCGCGGCCATCTATTATGCGGTGGTCGTAGCTTACCGCCAGGTACATCATTGGGCGTATCTCCACTTTACCATTTATAGCCACAGGCCTGTCCTGTATCTTGTGCATGCCCAGTATAGCAGATTGCGGTATGTTGATTATGGGTGTTGACATCAGTGAGCCAAACACACCACCATTGGTGATGGTGAAAGTGCCACCGGCCATTTCGTCGGGGCTTAATTTATTGTCGCGGGCTTTGGCAGCCAGCTCCACTACTTTCTTTTCGATTTCGGCCATGCTGAGGCTTTCCGCATTGCGTATCACCGGCACTACAAGTCCTTTTGGGGCGGATACCGCAATGGAAATATCGCAATAGTCGTGATACACCAGCGCATCGCCATCAATATAGGCGTTGACGGCGGGCCACTCGTGCAAGGCAGTGCAAACTGCTTTGGTAAAGAACGACATAAAGCCCAGGTTAACGCCATGCGATTCTTTGAAGGTATCCTTGTATTGCTTCCTTACCTCCATGATGCGGGTCATGTCCACTTCATTGAAGGTAGTAAGCATTGCGGTACTGTTCTTCGCCTCTACCAGCCTGCGTGAAACTGTTTTGCGGAGGTTGCTCATTTTCTCCCTGCGCTCGCCGCGGGTAAAGGCGGCATCCCCACTCTTATTGCCGGGATGGGCGATTGCCTCAAGCACATCCTGTTTCATTATCCTGCCCATTGAGCC
>CAIJNJ010000240.1 GCA_903821975.1 uncultured Bacteroidota bacterium | reverse complement strand
CAACAGTAAACGGTGAGTTTACTGTGAAGTTTTATACTAATTACAAAGACCAGATAAAACTAATGCCTGCTAACGATAAGTACAAGCCAATTGATATTGTGGACGGTATGACTTTTAGTGTGGTTGGTGTGGTTACATTTGTGATAGTTGAACCAAGAAAAGTAAATAATGTTCGCCCTCGTAGATTGCAATAACTTTTACGCCTCATGTGAGCGCCTATTCCAACCGAAGCTGGAAGGCAAGCCTATTGTTGTTCTCAGTAACAATGATGGTTGTGTTATTGCAAGAAGTAACGAAGCGAAGGCTCTGGGTATAAAAATGGGTGCCGTAGCCTTTGAATTGGAAGACTTAATTGAAAAGAACGGTGTTCATGTTTTTTCTTCAAACTATACTTTATACGGAGACATATCTTCCCGTGTAATGAGAACCTTAAATGAGTTTTCACCCAACATCGAAGTATATAGTATTGACGAGAGTTTTTTAGACCTGAGCGGGTTTCCCAACTTGCCTGAATATGCTTTAACTATTAGAAATACGGTTAAGCAGCATACTGGCATACCGACTTGTGTAGGGGTCGCAGCAAGTAAGACTCTGGCAAAGGCAGCGAACAAATATGCCAAAAAGAACGCTCCAAATGGGGTATGTATTATTGATACGGAAGAAATGAGAAAGCAGGTACTTACATGGCTGGAGATTTCCGATGTCTGGGGTATTGGTGGCAGGCTCAGTAAATGGCTGCTGACTTATAATGTAAAAACAGCATGGGAGTTTGCCAATCTTGAAAAAGAGTGGGTTAGAACGAAAATGGGTGTTGTTGGAGTTAGGATGATACAAGAGCTAAACGGGGTATCTTGTTTAGAATTAGAAGAAGTGCCGCCCAGGAAGAAAGAAATATGCACATCCCGCTCATTTGGAGCTATGATTTCTGACAGATCCGTAATTGGTGAGGCTATTTGTACCCATGTAACAAGATGTGCCGAGAAATTGAGAAAACAAGAGTCAAGCGCCGGACAGATAACCGTATTTATTCATACCAATTCATTTCGCAGTAATGACCCTCAATATTATGGCACTTTATCAATCCCACTGAATACGGCAACAAATGACACAACTGAATTGATAAAGTTTGCTATGCTGGCATTTAATAGGGTATTTAAACAGGGGTATAACTATAAGAAAGCCGGGGTAATTGTTAGCGAAATAGTTCCTGAGACACAAATTCAACAGTCAATCTTTGATACCCGGCAAGACAGGTCAAAGTATAATAAACTCATGGATACCATGGATTCGATAAACAAGAAAATGGGTAGGGACAAAGTTCGAGTTGCTGCTGCTGGCTTCGGCAGGAAATGGCGATTGAAACAGGAACGGAAATCTCTTTGCTATACTACTAATATCAATGAGATACTGATCGTACGCAATTAGTTTGTCGGGAAGGCAAACTGGATTTATTTACAAATAAGAATGCTAATACACTTGCCACATACCTCCCAAACACTTTCAAAATCAGACTACAAACTTGCATGTAGTTGCCCAAAGAAGCTATTTTATAAAAAGCATGGGTATCCTTCCAATCTTGCGGACAATGAGTTTATGAAAATGCTCGCAGAGGGTGGCTATGTTGTGGGGAAGCTTGCGCAATTGCTTCACCCAGGGGAAGAAATTGTTGATAGGGACATGAATATTGCTGTAGATAAAACTACTGAACTATTAAAGAGGGATAAAGTAACTATCCATGAAGCTGCTATAAAGAATGGACAAAAAATTGTGCGTATTGATATCCTTAAAAAAAATGGCAATCATTTTGACTTGATTGAGGTAAAGGCAAAATCTTATGATTCAACTAATGAGGATGATTTTAAAAGAGGAAAAAAAGATAATGGGTTAAACAATAAGACCAAGGATTATATCAAGGATGCCATTTACCAAACAATCGTATTGCAGATTAGTATCCCCAAGGACGTCAGAGACATACGCCCAACAATTTGATCAGTGAAGACTGGTCGCCACTGGATACTTGATCTTTACTATTATTTCATTTTCCCGGTTTACGATATCCCATGGGGCATTATAGCCCAGATAGTTGAATGGGCCGGCCACTTCATAGCCTTTTTTATGCAGCAGTTCCTTTAGCTCCGCTTCCTTTTCCTTTATTTTACTTTCGCCCGCAAAGCCGCCAAACTGCAGCGCACCATAGTACCCTTCATCCGAGTAGTGTAGTTTTATACTAGTATCATTGGGGTCGGGCAGGTCGCTCATTTTATAGCCAGATGGTAGCACGAAACTCATCTTATTGGCATTGGTGTCTCTTTCCATATACACGGGTGCAGTCATGGCTATTTTCTTTTCAGCTTTATTGCCACCAAAGATATAGCCCGCCAGTGTTCTGAAGTTCTGGTTACCACCATGCTCTTCGCCCTGTCGCGGCTTCGATACAGATGCCATTAGGGCCTTTGGGTAAAAGCGTATCTCAAAACCATCTTCTTTTTTCACCACATCATAGTGCTGTCTTTCCACCTTCTTGTTTGCTGCATAAGACATATACGCGAATAGTATAAAAACGATGAAAACAATTACCAGAATGTAAATCGTCAGCATAAAGTGGACT
>CAIJNJ010000239.1 GCA_903821975.1 uncultured Bacteroidota bacterium | reverse complement strand
GCCAATTGATTAAGCCCCTGCAATATACCGCCCGCTTCTTCAAGCGATAATTTCAGGAATGAATAATTCATACCGCGCTTCTTAATGATGTCATCATAAGTAAAGGAAATATTCTCCCCCTCGATAAAGTTCTCCTGGTAACTGTTTCTCAAATACGCATCACTGTCCAGTATCTGCTGAAATGTTGACGACACCTTGGGTACTTGTATTATGTTGACAAACACAGGAGAAAAATTCCATGTTTTTGTAGTCGATTCCCGCCAACTGTACGATAAATTAGCGCTGGTATTTATTAATTTAAAATAGTCAAGGCGGTCCATGACATTCTCCCCTACCCCAATAATTGTATGCGGCAAGTTGCTGCTGCCAAACCATCCGGCGGGAATGGGGGCAATAAATTTAGGAAAATCAATACTGGCATTTGCGCCGTAATATTTTGTGAGTATAAAAAAGTTACTGAAGATATTATCACTACCTGCATTATAACCCAATTCCACGCCGGCATTCACACCTATGGTCAGTAAATTTGCACCCTTTGCAAAATTCTTATCGCGGTAATTCATGCTTATTGAATTGCCCAGTGAATAGGTAGAGCCATTGGATATTTCATAGTTGTTTGAGTAATCATGCTTTTTTGTCCGGCTCAGTAAAATGTCACAATCCAGCTGGTTCTTATTGTTCTTTTTTTCATGAAATTCTACTTTGAGGTATTGGAATATGCCCAGTTCGGTAAGCTTTGATCTTGTTTTATCATCATCTTCCTGGGAATAATAGCTGCCGGGGTTAAGGTAGATATGATCATACAACACACGCGGGTGCACATATTCATTGTGATAACTAAAGTCAACGCTGTCAATGGTCTTCTTTATCATATTACTGTCTTGCAGGTCATTGATATTCACAAAATCGGGGAATACACGTACGCTGGCTATACTGTACTTATTATATGCCTTAGGATCGTCTGTGAGCCGAATAGTGGCAGTGACGTTAATGGTATGTTCCTTCGGGGCTCTCGTTTCTGAAATGAAATTAACTGCATTTTCAAAAGGGCTTTCCACGTCTTTGAAAACAGTTTTGTCAACCGTATCCAGCCCGTCTATAAAATTGATATTGTCTTGTGTAAACTTATAATAACCATTGTTACGGATAATTGCGGTAAGCCTGCTGCGCTCTTCATCAAGCAGGCCGTAGGAGAATTCCCTGTCCTTTCGCAACGGAGTACCCTCTTGCGCATCACGTACTATGCGGACAATATTACTGTCATCAACGTCATAAATTACTTTATTTATCTTGTAATTGATGCCGGTGTTGATGTTGTAAGTAATACATGCTTTCCTGTGCGAAACAACACAGGTATCTTTGACCGTAGCATAAAAGTATCCCAGGTAAAAGAGGTAGCTCTTCATGTTTTGAGCAGTCCTTGCCGCCAGCGAAGAATCAAAAATTACCGGGCGCTCTACCGACTTTGGAAGGGAGGTATCCGGCAGGTCGTGGTACTTGTTATACTTGCGGTTGTACAGAGATAGTTTAACCGTAGTACCGGGAAAAAGAAAGTAGGTGTTTGGTTTCTGAATGAAGTAATGAGAAAGATTATCTTTTATTTCCCCTTTATTGGGCATTTTCTTTTCAGATTTGATCACGATCCTGTTTTTACGTACCAGGTACTGTTTATCTGTAAGATGTTTTGTGCGGTTGCAATCTGAAAATACCAAAGAGACCACTGCCAGCAGCAGATAAAAAGCATTTCTCTTATTATTAAATAGTCTCTTGGCCATGTATCAGGTAACTACAATTATTATAGTTTTGCACTTATGCTCTCTAAAGCACAAAATAAATACATTCGGTCGTTAACACAGCAGAAATTCCGCAATGAATATAAAGTATTTATTGCGGAAGGTGAGAAGATAGCACTGGAATGGCTAATTAGCAATAACCCTATACAAATGGTCATTGCTACAGAAGAATGGGCGAAACAAAATAATACGGTCATATCAAAACACAAGGAAGCAGAATTACATATTGTAAATTATACAGAACTGGAAGCGCTATCGGGATTACAGACCCCTAATGAAGTAATGCTTGTAGTTCCTGTACCCGCTGTAAAAACTGTACCCACTATAAATGAATGGTGCCTGGCCCTTGATGATATCCAGGATCCGGGCAATATGGGTACTATTATACGCATCGCAGATTGGTTTGGTATTAGCCATGTTGTTTGCTCGCCGGGATGTGTGGACGTGTATAACCCGAAAGTAGTACAAAGTGCAATGGGCGGGCATTTGCGTGTAAGTATATATGAAGCTGACATTGCCACATTTCTTGCGGCAACCCCGCTTCCGAAAATAGCCGCGACGCTGAACGGGGAAAACGTATATGAAATGGAACGGCTTAACGCGGGAGTGCTTATCATCGGTAACGAGTCGAAAGGCGTATCAGGAAAAGTAGCTGCATTGGCAACGCAAAAAGTAACGATACCACGCAAGGGCGGTGCTGAATCTTTGAATGCAGGCGTATCAGCAGGTATTTTATGTGCATTGTTACTCCCATGTTAAAATTATTTTTGTACCTTCTACAGTTAAACAATGGCATGCCAATTGAGTCTAACCAAGCATAAGAACATAATTATGAAAAATCTATCGCTCATTATGCTGCTCCTCGCAGCTTGTTTCTCGGATGCTGTAGCACAATCAATGATCAAGGTTCACCTCACAGATAATACGGTGATAAATGTATCGGTCGATGGCCGGTATTTTAATAAAAAAGGCACTTCCATCACCGTTGGCGACCTGCCTCCGGGCCGGCACCTTATTAATATTTACACAATGCAGCAAGATCGTCGCGGCAGGGGCCGTGAAGAATCCATCTATTCAGGAAAAG
The DNA here is from genome assembly GCA_903821975.1 of uncultured Bacteroidota bacterium. GTDB lineage: Bacteria > Bacteroidota > Bacteroidia > Chitinophagales > Chitinophagaceae > Nemorincola. The sequence goes on along the minus strand of CAIJNJ010000239.1, from coordinate 5,473 downwards.
TAAGCACGCATGCCGGGTACATCTCTTTCCTTACTTATGACCCCAGTACCGACCAAACCGACATACAAGAACAGGATATAAACAGTTATACACAGAACGCACCTGCTGCAAATAATGGCGGTGGCAATAACGTGCAGCCGGGACAAGTCAATAACAATAACAACGACTACGGAAATGATAACAAGTATATTCCATCAGGCCCGGTAGCATCGCCTGTACCAACAGGTACCCTTACTGATGCCAAAACAGATAACCTGAAACAGAGTGTGGCTGCCAAGAAAACAGACACAGAAAAAATGAACACACTTAAGGACGGACTAAACGGAGAAAAAATAACCACTGACCAGGTAAGTGTTATGATGGATTGGTTCAACTTTGAAGCGACCAAAGTTGATTTTGCAAAATGGGCTTATCCTAATACGGTCGATAAAGAGAACTTCATATCGCTCGAGAATAAATTCTCTTATAAAAACTACCAGGACGACCTGGATAAATTTATCAAAGGACAATAACAAGTAGCGGATTTTAGGTCTATGCATTTAAGCTGAGCTCAAAATACCTGTTATACAACTTCCCCGTACAAAAGCCGATCATGCAGCCTATTAGCGCGCCACATGTTACGTCGAGGGGATAATGAACACCCACATATACCTGCGCAAACGCTACGAGCGTAGCCCAGATGATGGCCACCGGCCATACCCACTTTGCTACCTTGCCCAACGTCATGGCGCTGAATATGGCCATTGAAAAGTGATTGGCTGCATGCGAAGACGGGAAGCTATATCCACCGCCGCACGGAACAATAATGTGTATGATGTTTGATAAATAAGGGTTGTTACATGGCCGCAAGCGGTGAAAATGCGGTTTTAGCAATGTAGCGCTTATCTGATCAGAAAGTATGAACGAAACAAGGTAAACAAGGCACCATACCCAGCCGGCACGGCCAAACTTTGCAGGTATGAATAGCAACAGGAATAGATAAAGCGGCGCCCAAAACCATTGATTTCTCAGGAACGGAACTATGCTGTCGAAAAATGCATTGTGCCACTGGGTATTAAGATAATACCAGGCTACGTGATCATAATATACCAGCAGGTCGCCGATCGATTTAAGCATATTTCTTTTTAAACACCATGATAAGCCGGGGAGAGTTTGCAGGGTCAAACGGCCCCAGTTTGTAATCTCCGAAAGTGCTTACTAAATGTATATTCGCAGGGCGGAATATCTTTACAAAGTCAGATAAAGTAAACGCAGCTACACGCTCTGTATAATGCCGGTGCTTCTTATCTGCATCTGTAAAACTGATATCTTTTATGATATGGTTTCGCTCTACCTTCTTTTTTATGTGAAAGCTATAACTACCGCGAGTCACTGTATCTTCATGTATTAGTCCATCTATTACCTTCTCGGCATTCATGTAATCAATAACAAGAATGCCATCCTTTTTCAGCGCGGCGGCAAATGAGCGGGCTGCAAGCGCATGGTCGCGATCGTGCGCGAAATACCCGAAACTTGTAAAAAAATTAAAAGCGTAATCGAAGTAGTTGATGTAGAACGGCAGGCGCATATCCTGCACAAAAAACTGCAGGTTATCCGTTTCAAATGCCTTGGCTTTTTCAATGCTGGGGTGTGATATGTCTATGCCAGTTACATCATAGCCGTGCTCTGCAAGTTGTTTTGCAAACCGTCCTTCGCCGCAAGCAATGTCCAGCATCGCACTTCCGGGCAATGGATTCAGATACCCAAGCAGGTTTTCCACAAACTCCTGGGCCTCGATCTCGTCCCTGTTCTGGTACAGTATCTTATAATAAGGAGAACCAAACCAATTTTCGAACCAACTCATTGTTTATAAATATCAGGACCCGGTTTCCAATACAAAACCGCCAAAGGCCAAGGCAAAATTAGTTTTTAGTAACTAGTAATACCAATTACATTTTGGAATTTTGTAAGGCAGGATCCTTGAAATCATATGCCAATGAGAAAAAGGACATTATTATAAACCGCCCATTGTAGGTGTCTTCGCCCCAATTATCGCGGCATCCAACAAGGTTACTTTCCTTGTTTTCTTCGCCTTTGTCTTTCTTGGCCCTGACTTTTTGCCCGTATTTTTCTTTGCTTTTTCCATTTTACCGCTCCTTACTATGAAGATGCCTATCTGGTCATCTATGTTTAAAATACTGTATCGCTCTTTCATGTTGTTTGGCACCATCGAGTGAATCGAAAGTCCCCAGTTTTTTCCGTTTATATCCCGATAGCTATCGGGATTGCATCTATCTTCCTCGAATAAATACGATATTTGCCAGATGTGAGTTTCCGTATCATTGTTATCTTCTTTTGCTAATAACACAAAAAATACATGCCATGGGGAAAGCCGATAAAATATCACACTTTTGCCGCGTTTTTTTTATTTTCAATAATTAAATTGATAATCAATTAGTTACAGTTATAATCAACTGAAAATCCCATTTTTATCACGCTCATTTTTATAATGTGTTTGTCTTAATTATGATTTATGGTATATAGTAACGAGCACCGATAGCGACAGGATTTATGCCGCTGCAAAAAGAAATATTTGCTATTTACCAACATTTTTCCATTGGCGTACGTCTATTATAGAACGACTTATTTTATCACCCAACTTCGAAAGACAAATCTTATGAAGAAAATCCTGACTCTTTTACCGTTCATTTGCGGTGTAGCTCTATACATCGTTCTTTCAGGAAATAGCGCTGGCGTCGGCACTGTATCACGCATCGAGCGTACAGGTGTCACGGATATTTCGGGATGCCAAGGATGTCACGGATCTCCTTCCGGCGGCAGTATATCTGATACTATCCAATTAATGCAAGGTGGTTTACCTGTCACCAATTATGTTCCCGGGCAAGCATATACCGTGCACATTTCGGCAGCCAACACATCTACATCTTCAAGTTTAAGATTGCGCCGCTTCGGTTTTCAGCTTACTGCTGTGCAAAGCGGCACTTATGTGAATGCAGGGACACTTACTGCGCCTGCCGGCACACATACTATTGCTCCGGTTTCCGGTGTGCTCGTCGTAGAGCAATCCAGCCCCCTAATGCGTCTTATAGGCAGCGGTACTGGTGGTATTGGTACGAGATATATTGTGGACATACCCTGGACAGCTCCTGCCGCAGGCACAGGTAGTGTAACCTTCCGCAATGCTCTAAACTGCGTCAACTCCACTAGCTTATATGATTCGTCAGCCAACGGAGATGTATTCAACACTGCATCTATTGTAGTTACCGAGCTCACCACAGGTACGCCTTCACAATATGCAGCGCCTGGGCAATTAAGCATTTATCCCAATCCTGCCAACAGGGTATTTACCCTGAATTTGGTGTCTCTTGTTGATGAGCGGATCCATATTATTATAACAAATATTTCAGGCGAACGCGTAAAAGAACTGGAGCTGAACACGAATGAACCTACAGCCATCTCGCTGAACCAGGCACCTGGTATTTACTTCATTTCTGTAGCTACGTTATTGCATTCCTATTTCCAGCAAATACAAATACGTTAATTCATCCTATATGCAACAGGGCTCGCAATGCGAGCCCTGTTGCTATTTAACATACCGTCATCTGTTTCAGATTTTTGACTTGAAATATTGCATATGTTTTTTGTTGCGATTCAGGATTCTCTTCTGAACTTTATATAAATAGGCTCTTTAAAGGTATTGGCAGACCAAACTGCGATTTTGAAACTTTGCGCCCTCTTCAAAAAAACTTTGTATTCTCTGCGTGAATCAGTCATATTACAAAAAACGCATGATAAAGGTGTGATATTTTAAAGAGGAAAACACCTGCTTACCAACCATTGAATTAAAAAATAAATTTTTCAAAAAAAGACATTTTACCCGACTATATGTAAAGGCATGCGAAATGACAAAAAATATTTTTTATTTTTGCTCTTTGAATTATAAAATTCCCTTACCTTTGCCGTCCAAATCTCAATATTGCTCTTTTTATAAGGTTGTATGGGAGAAATAGTATCCTTCGACTCCGCTCAGGATGACAAAGGAGAAAATTCGTTAACACCAAAAAATAAAATTAAATGGCTAAAGAAATCAGCGGCTTTGTGAAGCTGCAGGTAAAAGGCGGTCAGGCTAACCCAGCTCCGCCAATCGGCCCGGCGCTCGGCTCTAAAGGCGTCAACATCATGGAGTTCTGCAAGCAGTTCAACGCGCGCACACAGGACAAAATAGGCAAGGTACTTCCCGTAACACTTACCGTTTACACAGACAAGTCTTTCGATTTCGTTATCAAGACTCCTCCTGCTGCTATTCAGCTTATGGAGTATGCAAAACAACCTTCAGGCTCTAAGGAACCTAACAGGCAGAAAGTAGGTAAGGTAACCTGGGCACAGGTAGAGGAAATAGCCAAAGACAAAATGTCCGATCTTAACTGCTTTACTATCGAAAGCGCCATGAAAATGGTTGCCGGTACTGCACGTAGCATGGGCTTCACTGTAGAAGGCACTGCGCCGTGGGCGAACTAAAAAATTAAAAAGCAAAAGACAAAAAGCACTTTTTAATTTTCAAATCGCAGGTATTTTTAGTTTTCATTTTTAATTTTTGATTTACGATGGCAATCTCTAAAAAAAGAAAAGCTGTAGAGGCTAAACTCGATAAAAATAAACAATATACACTGGCTGAGGCAGCGGCAACGGTTAAGTCAATTAACCTTACCAAATTCGACAGCTCAGTTGATCTGCATATCCGTCTCGGGGTAGATCCAAAAAAAGCTGACCAGGCTATACGCGGTACAGTTACCCTGCCACATGGCACCGGTAAAACAAAGCGTGTACTTGTGCTTTGCACACCTGATAAAGAAGCTGAAGCAAAAGCAGCAGGCGCTGACTTCGTTGGCCTTGATGAGTTTGTTACAAAAATAGATGGCGGCTGGACCGATGTAGACGTAATCATCGCTACACCATCTGTAATGCCAAAAATTGGCCGCCTTGGTAAGATCCTCGGCCCTCGTAACCTGATGCCGAACCCTAAGACAGGTACGGTAACTAACGATGTAGCCAATGCTGTAAATGAAGTGAAAGGCGGTAAGATCGCGTTCAAGATAGACAAAGCAGGTATCATCCATGCCTCTATCGGACGTATATCTTTCGAGCCAACTAAGATAGCTGAAAATGCACAGGAGCTTATCAATACACTTGTGCGCCTGAAACCAGCTACCGCTAAAGGCGCTTATTTAAAAGGCATCAGCATTGCCTCTACAATGAGCCCCGGATTGGTAATAGATACAAAAACAGTAGCTTAAATCAATTTGGCAATTCGACAATTTGATAATTATCGAATGCCTTGAATAAACAATTATTGATCAACAATTTGAAAACACCGGCCTTTAAAACATCATTGTCAAATTGCCGAATTATCAAATTCAAATTTTAAAAAAATGACACCTGCTCAAAAAAATGAAGCAATAGAAGTACTGAAAGG
>CAIJNJ010000238.1 GCA_903821975.1 uncultured Bacteroidota bacterium | reverse complement strand
TCTATATGAGCTTAGCGGATTATCAGCCCGTTGCTTGTAATAATATAGGAATGTATTTTTCAGATACCGCAATACGTAGTAATAATATATTTGCATTTAATTTATTGCCTCAAATTAACAACAATACTTCTACTAATCCAATAACAAATAAAATAGGATGGACAAAAATATCTGGTATTTTTATAGCTACAGGAGGAGAACAATATATTACAATAGGAAATTTTATAAATGATACTAATAGTGATACAGTTCACGTCCCATCAGGAGGCGGCTTTGTTGGTTCGTATTACTATGTAGATGCTGTAAGTGTTGTTGATTGTACAAATTCTGGTATATCCGAAATCACCAATCCTAATTCCGAAATCCTCATTTCCCCCAACCCCGCCACTTCCAGCATTACCATTACATCATCCACCAACATAAAAGAAATAAAACTAATTAATCTTTTAGGACAATGTAAGCCTTTGTTTGTGGGTGCTGTCGGTATTCATTATCCACCAGTCGGCACCTTGGGTGGATGACGGAAATATATCACAGTCCTGCCCCCACATATATACAAAATGATTGCCGTCGGGCGTGTAGGTAGGGCATTGGGCAAAACTGGTGGTTGTCATTCGGGTGATGGCGCCGGTTGTGATATCAATAGTATATAACGGAGTGGCGTAAATGCTGAGCGACTGGTAGGTGCTGTAAATTGCAATGGTATTATTATCGAGCGAAATACTTTCTACTTCGCCGCCTGCCAACAGGCCGCCGGGCTGAAATGTACGGATATTATTTAAACCCGGAGTGGGCGAATAAACAACATCGGCAACTTTAAATACATAAGCTCCGGCAGCTAAGTTAGCATCCCAGATATTGGGAGCCTGCACACGTTCTGTCCAGGCAAACATGGTGCCGTCGTGCGAAATGGCACCGTGACAAACTCCGTGGTCGTAATCGTTTGGTAAATTGGTAAGTTGCCAAGCCTGCGACCCGTCACGTTTCAGAAGCCATATATCTGTGTAAGCACCATAGCCGGGCGTTGCATCAGCAGGTATTCTTGTATGCCCTGTTTCGGGAGCATATACAGGTTTCTCGACATAGCAGAAAAGATACTGTCCGGTAGGGTCCCATTCTTCTGCCCATTGATGTATATTGGCAGGCCAGCCGGAATATGTAAGCGGCGTTTCGTGCTGCCCCAGCGTATCAGAAAGATATATTTTATAATAGTTTTGTGCATCGGGCTTGCCATACGATACCGTGTTGGTGGCATGATTATATATGGCACCTATTGCGGTATCTTTCCACATGGTCATATTGGCTTCGTGCTGCGCAGATGCTGCAATGCTGAATAATGTAAAACAGATAAACAGTAATTTATGATTCCGCATTTTTATTGATATTGTTTGTTAGTGGTGCAAAGATAGGTTGTTTTTTTTCAACACAGAGGGCACAGAGTTAAATGAGTTTCACAGAGAAATTTTGCTCTGTGAAACTCTTTCTTTTCTCTGTGAACTCTGTGTTGAAAATTTATTGCGCCACTATTTTCCTGTTTGCTATAGTTTTCCTGTCGTCTGTTACTTCCACAAAATAAATACCTTTTGCCACACTGCTTACATCAACACTTACAGCATTCATAATTCGTAATTGATAATTCGTAATTAAAACTTCTTCGCCTAAAAGATTAATTAGTTTTATTTCTTTTATGTTGGTG
>CAIJNJ010000237.1 GCA_903821975.1 uncultured Bacteroidota bacterium | reverse complement strand
TTCGTATCCCTTCGGTGAAGCACATATTGCCGGGCTCAACCTGTGACAGTAAGTTTACGCGCAAAAAACTCACCTATGCGCGAACTCTCCGAAAAATACTTTCCACTGATAGAAAAACATCTGAGCAGCACGCTTACCGTTAAGGAGTTCTGCAAAGCCAACGCAATCAATTATAAAACACTCTATTACTGGAAGAAGAAATATCTTGAAGGAAAGAAAGCCGGTGGACGGGTAAGCAAGACCGGCTTCACGGCATTATCGGTAGCAGATGTTGCGAAGGAAACAGAAATAATCATACAATACGCTGATGGCACCTGCCTTACGTTATCTGGCACAACCAGTGCTGCCCTGGTAAAACAATTTCTTCCGGCTTTCAAATCATGATTTCATTTAGCAGCTCACAACGATTTTTTTTATATCGTGGTGCTACAGATATGCGAAAGAGCTTCGATGGCTTATGCGGATTAGTGACCAATGAATTGCAGAAGCCTCTTAGCACTGGCGATGTATTTATGTTCATCAACAAGCCGCGCAACAGTATCAAGCTATTAGTTTGGGACCGGAATGGCTTCGTGATTTATTACAAGCGCCTTGAAGAAGGAACTTTTGAGATACCCGGCGGAGATGAAAAAAGCGTAGCCATTAAGTGGGAGGAACTGGTGATGATGCTGGAAGGCATCGCTTTAAAATCAGTGAAAAGGCGAAAACGGTATGCCTGCCCGTCGGCTTAGGCAGGCTTGTCAACAATCGTGAAAAACCAACGATTTTTTGTTGACAAAAAATGCAACGGAAACGTCATATGAAAATAGCGCTCGTAATACTTTTGCATCATGCCACCGGAGATAGAAAAATTAGGTCGTGAAGAACTGCTTGAGGTGGTAAGAAAGCAGTATGATAAAAATGAAATACTGCACGAGAAAAACGAATCTCTTCAAGTAGAAAATGACCGCCTTAAAAAATTAATCTTCGGTTCAAAGAGCGAACGCTTTGTTCCCGAAGTTGACCCACGGCAAACCAGCCTTGATTTTGACGGAACTCCGGAACCTAAGAAAGAAGAACCTGTTACAGAAACCATCACTTACGAAAGAAAAAAGAATGGTGGCAAGCAAAAGCCATCGCGCCAGCCTATCCCTGCCCATTTAGAAAGGGTAGTGCATATCATACAACCTGATGAAGATGTAACAGGCCTGGTAACAATAGGTAAAGAAGTAACGGAGGAGTTAGAATATGTGCCAGGCAAACTGTTCGTCAATCAATATGTGCGGTTGAAGTATATAAAACCGGAAGGAGAAAAAACGAAGGTGCTCATTGGCAAACTTCCTGAACGTCCTTTGCCCAAATGTATAGCCGGACCGCATTTACTGGCAGCCATTATTGTAGCTAAGTACGTAGATCACCAGCCTGGCTACCGTCAATCGCAGATGTTTAAAAGGCAAGGCATAGATATTCCCGACGCTACGCTCTGCGGTTGGATCAATGCCATTGGGAGATTACTGAAAGCCTTGTATGAAGCTCATAAAAAGAAGGTGCTGATGAGTATTTACTTAATGGCTGATGAAACACCGATACGGGTTTTAGAGTCAGACAAGCCAGGCAGTACGCATAAAGGCTATCACTGGGCTTATTATGACCCGGTAAACAAACTGGTGCTGTTCGATTACCGTCCTGGGCGGGGTAAAGAAGGGCCGAAAGAAATATTAAAGAATTTTAAAGGACATCTGCAAACAGACGGCTACGCTGTTTACGACGAATACGGCAGCAAGGCAGGCATTACACTGATGCACTGCTGGGCCCATGCACGCCGGAAGTTTGCGGAGGCGCAGGACAATGACCGCGCAAGGGCTGATTATGTGTTAGCAGAAATACAGAAACTATATGCACTGGAAAGAGAGCTAAAGCAAACTAATGCAGATGAAAAGCAGGTTGTTGCCATGCGCAAAGAAAATGCCGCGCAGGTCATAGCGGGCTTAAAACAATGGATGATAACTAACAGGCCCGGGGTAACGCCAACAAGTGCTATAGCAAAAGCTATTGATTACACCCTGTCGAGAATAGATGCCCTGAAAGTATACACTACTGACGCAAAATTGCAGATTGATAATAATCTTGTCGAAAACTCCATCCGCCCCATTGCTATAGGACGAAAAAATTATTTGTTTGCCGGTTCACATCAGGCCGCTGAAAATGCCGCTATTTTTTATTCGCTGTTTGCTACCTGCAAAGCGCAGGGCATCAACCCATATACCTGGCTTGCTGAAACATTAAAGAAGATTGGCACTCATCCTGTCAACAGAATTGAAGAACTCTTACCGGGTTGGAAACCGAAATCCACCGATTCCGAAAAACCCCGGGACGCTGCCTAATGCTCTTTATCTCTGGTTCAAAATAAACCTCTGCTCTTTTTGCAACTGCCGGCCACAATGAAGCTCGCCTGCCGGAAAACTGCTATACTCGGTTCACAACAACCAGTAGCTTATTATGAACCGACAAATGAACCGCGCCTGCCTCTTTATAAGAGTAAGCACCGACAAGCAGGACTACCAACGCCAGATTCTTGAACTGAATGAATTCTGCCGGCAGAAGAACTACGAGGTAACAGAAACAATCGC
>CAIJNJ010000236.1 GCA_903821975.1 uncultured Bacteroidota bacterium | reverse complement strand
GATTCGATGGCGTACCTCTTGGGTTCATTTTTCGGCAGAACACAATTTTCACAGATATCCCCTAACCAAACATGGGAAGGTGTGATAGGCGGCGCTGTATTGACGATAATTGCGGCAGGGGTGTATGGTTACTTCTCCCAAACATACAAAGTGGAGACGTGGCTGGGCCTTGCATTTATTGTAACCACAGCAGGCACGCTTGGCGATCTTATGGAATCCAAACTGAAACGTATGGCTGATATAAAAGACTCCGGTACGCTGATGCCCGGCCATGGTGGTGCGCTTGATCGGTTTGATTCATTGCTTGTTGCCGCGCCGCTTGCCTTCGTTTATGTGGTTTGTTTTATGAGGTAGAAACCCCAAATCCCTAACCTGCCTGTCGGCAGACAGGAGGGGCTTCACTGGAGAATTGACCTTCATCCCTGCAACTTATTTCGTCATATAAACTGCTGAATAGAATTACGGGTAAATAATTACCTGTAATTGCTAAATGCATGGTTCCCCTTTAGGGGTCAGGGGTTTTTTATCTATCTTTACCCCGTAATTATTTTCACATGAGAATTCACCGCGAAGGTTATAAATACATCATCATAGCCACTATTTTGTGGATAGCGCTTGGCTGGGCAGCGAGCCATTTTATTCCTACATCATTATTCTGGTTAACAGCTATCATCACCTTTCTTTTGTTTCTCGTTTGGTTTTGGGTAGTGGCTTTTTTCCGTATCCCCGTCCGCAATATGGTGCATGGTGAGGAGAAGATCATCTGCCCTGCAGATGGTAAAGTTGTGGTGATAGAAGAAACGTTCGAGCCTGAATATTTTAAAGACAAGAGGCTTCAGGTATCTATATTCATGTCACCTATAAACGTGCATGTGAACCGCAACCCGTGAGTGGCGAGATAAAGTACATGAAGTACCATCCCGGTAAATACCTGGTGGCATGGCACCCTAAGTCATCAACAGAAAACGAGCGCACTACGCTGGTTATCGGTAACGATAACGGGGATATCCTGCTTCGCCAGATTGCCGGCGCAATGGCCCGCCGCATCTGTTATTATGTAAAAGAAGGAGATATCGTAAAGCAAAATGACGAATTCGGCTTTATCCGTTTTGGCTCCCGTGTCGATGTTTATTTACCGCTTGGCACCAAGGTAGATGTGAAAATAGGTGATGTGGTAAAGGGAGGGGTTACGCTGTTGGCTCATTATGAGCCTGTATAAGTTAAATTATTTTAACTGTTATTTATAAATAATTCTTTAACTTTGCATCCTAAATCGCACAAAATGAAAAAACTCACTTTATTATTAGCCGCGGCCTTGATGATCACAGGCGGTGCTTATGCACAGGAAAAATCATGCTGCAAAAAAGGCGCAAAATGCACTAAATCTTCTTGCTGCAAAGACAAAAAGAATTGCTCAAAGGACGGCGCTCAGAGCACACCTACTAACAAGAGCACTAGCGCTCCTAAAAGCGAACAGGCTAAGCCAAAAGCTTAATCAATATTCATTGTAAAGAAGAAGCCCTGAAAACTTCAGGGCTTTTTTTATTGAGTAAGGTTTGCTTTAGTTGATGAGTAAATTACCGGTCATTTCTTTGGGTATTGCCAGTCCCATGTACGTTAAAATAGTTGGTGCTAAGTCGCCGAGCTTTCCGGGTTTCAAAGCACCTTTATAATCATTGGAGATAAGGAACAGTGGCACAGGGTTCAGCGTGTGTGCAGTATTAGGTGTTCCGTCTTCATTAATAAGGTAATCTGCGTTGCCGTGGTCTGCGGTAAGAAAAACAGCATACCCATTTTCAAGCGCCAGCGGCACAATACGGCCTACACAATTGTCAACAGTTTCCACAGCTTTTATCACTGCATCCCATATGCCTGTATGGCCTACCATATCCGCATTTGCAAAGTTGAGGCAGATAAAGTCAGCGCTTTGTGCCTTTATTTCCGGCAGTATGGCGTCTGTAACTTCAAAGGCGCTCATTTCGGGTTTCTGGTCGTAGGTAGTTACCGTGCGTGGAGATGGCACCATAATGCGCTTTTCACCTTTGAAGGGTTGTTCTCTGCCACCTGAAAAGAAAAAGGTAACGTGCGGGTATTTCTCCGTTTCTGCGATACGTATTTGTGTTTTATTATTTGCTTCCAGCACTTCACCAAGGGTATTGGTAAGGTCTTTGTTTTCAAATACCACACCTACGTTCTTATAGCTCTTATCATATTCGGTCATGGTCACATAATGCAGTTGCAGCGGGTGCATATTTTGCTCCTGGATAGCTTCCTGTGTCAGCACCACCGTAATTTCGCGGCAACGGTCAGTACGGAAGTTGAAACATACCACCACATCGCCATCTTTAATCACAGCAAGTGGTTCACCTGTTGCGTTACACCCGATTATTGGCTTGATAAATTCATCCGTTACTTCATCTTTATAAGATTGTGCTATTGCAGCCAGCGGATCAGTAGTGTGCACGCCCGAACCATGCACCATGGCGTCATAGGCTACCTTCACACGCTCCCAGCGTTTGTCGCGGTCCATCGCATAAAAGCGCCCGGTAACAGATGCCAGCTTACACCCGGTTGCTGTTAAATGCTTGCTTAAGTCGGTTATGAATCCGAGCCCGCTTTTAGGGTCGCAATCGCGGCCATCGGTAAAGGCATGAACAGCTATATCAGGCACATTATTTTTCTGAGCGAGGCTACAAAGTTCTTTTAGATGGTCAATGTGGGAGTGTACCCCGCCATCGCTCACCAGTCCTATAAAATGCAGTGTTTTTCCTTTTTCTTTCGCGGCAGCGAATGCGACATTGAGCACTTCACTGCGTTCCAGCTCACCATCTTTTATGGCTACATTTATACGTTGCAGTTCCTGGTACACGATCCTTCCGGCGCCAATATTCAGGTGTCCTACTTCCGAATTTCCCATCTGTCCATCCGGCAGGCCCACAGCCTCACCACAGGTTATCAGTTCTGTATTAGGGTACTTGCTATAAAGCGATTTTACAAATGGGGTATTGGCGTGAGCGATTGCATCCGAGGCAGGCACTTTACCATGTCCCCAGCCATCCATAATGATCAGCATTGCTTTTTTCGACATGCTGCAAAGTTAGTTCATTGCCGGAATAGTTGATAAAGCGTACCTGCGCCGTAAAAGAACATAAAATATTTTTTTTGGTATTTTCAGAAAATAATATACTTTTGATATCAAATTGATATCAAACAATTCACCAACATGGAAAAAATTATCAAACCAACGAACGGCTATGCGGCCTTATTTCTTTCGCTGATCCTGCTTGGAGCTGCGATTTTCTGCTTCATATCAACTGCGAATAACAACCAGCCGATGCTGGTGGCACCCGGTATGCTCAGCATGCTGCTATGTGTGCTTATATGGAAGGGCCTCGTCATTGTGCAGCCAAATAACGCACGGGTGCTGAACCTTTTTGGAAAGTACATAGGTTCTGTAAAAGACAACGGCCTCTTTTTTATCAACCCGTTCTACGCGGCCAGCAAGCTTACACTGCGGGTACAAAACCTGGCTATTCCCACTCTTAAAGTAAATGATAAGATGGGCAACCCTGTGGAGATAGCCGCAATAGTGGTGTGGCAGATACAGGATACCTACAAAGCAGCTTATGAAGTGGCCGATTACCGGGCATTTGTAAATATGCAGAGCGAGGCTGCGCTACGCGCACTTACAATGGGCTTTGCTTACGATAATATAGAAGACGAGCATGCGGTAATAACACTCAGAGAAGGCGGCACTAAAATAAATGAGCTGCTGGAAAAGGAACTGAATGAGCGTGTTACCACAGCCGGAGTTGTGATAAAGGAATCACGTATCAGCCACCTGGCTTATGCGCAGGAGATAGCAGGGGCGATGCTGCAAAGGCAACAGGCATCAGCCATTGTAGCTGCGCGCTTTAAGATAGTGGAAGGCGCAGTAGGCATGGTGGAGCTGGCCCTGGAGCAACTGAGCAAAAAAGGTATTGTAAACCTGGACGAAGAAAGAAAGGCAACAATGGTAAGCAACCTCATGGTAGTACTCTGCGGTGAAAGAGGCGCGCAGCCGGTATTGAACACAGGCACTTTATATTCATAATCAGAAGAGAAGATAGTGGCAGCAAAGAAAACATTTGTACTAAGGATAGACGAGGATGTATATAAAGCCCTTGAGAAATGGTCTGTGGACGAATTTCGCAGTGTGAACGGGCAAATAGAATTCCTTATAGACGATGCTTTGAAAAAGGCGGGGAGAAAGAAGAAGGGACCTGCTGGGCTACCCCAGAAAGAAAAATGAACATTGGATTGAAAAGCCGGAAGATCATCTTCCGGCTTTTCTTTATATAAACTTATTGTCCTTCGCTGCCTTAATTGCATCCGCTTTGGAATGCACATTCAGCTTGTGGTAAATATTCTTGATGTGCGATTTTACAGTTTCCAG
>CAIJNJ010000235.1 GCA_903821975.1 uncultured Bacteroidota bacterium | reverse complement strand
GCTCATAGATTCGGTGCCACCGGCAATAATAATATCGGCCATACCGGTTTTGATTTTGGCGGTAGCCATGGCGATTGTTTCTAGTCCTGAGCCACAGTAACGGTTTACGGTTACACCCGGTACTTCAATAGGTAATGAGCGAATCGCAATCCAACGGGCCATTTGTAAACCTTGCTCGGCTTCAGGTACTGCATTGCCTACAATTAAATCGTCCACCCGTGAAGGATCTAATTGTGGAACTTTCTTTAATAAGTCTTTTATAGTATAGTATGCGAGATCTACAGGATTAGTAAACCTGAATCCACCTTTTTTCGCCTTTCCCACGGCAGTTCTTGTGCCTGCAACTATATATGCTTCCATTTTATTTTTATTTTACTCTTTTACCAATTCTATTTTAGGTTCTTTTCTTTTTGGTGTTCTTTTTTTTCTGCTCCCCTGCACTTTTATTAAGCCAAACAGCCTCCTCCTCCTGCTCCCCCTCTGCCGCTCGCACTCCTCCTCCAGAGGAGGACAAAAGGCAATTTTTTAATTTCTTAATGGTTTGCCAGAAGTGAGAATACTTTGAATTCTTTCAAGCGTCTTTTTCTCTCCACACAGACTTAAAAATGCTTCACGTTCTAAATCCAATAAATATTGTTCACTTACTTTTGTTTCAGTTGAAAGGTCGCCTCCGCATAATACGTAAGCTATTTTCTTTGCAATTTTCATATCATGTTCCGATGCATAACCGCCAACGTTAAAGGCTGCGATGCCAGCGTATAAGGCACCTAAGCCGGTTTTGCCGAGCACAGTAATATCGGTGCGTTGTGGCTTTTGAACGTAACCTTGGTTAAATAGTTCTAAGGCTCTTTCTTTAGCAGCGGCAATCAACCGGTCCTGATTTAAGACGATTAAATCTTTTTTCTTATCCAATACACTAATTCCAAAACCTTCGTAAGCGGATGTGGAAAATTTTGCTGTGGCTATGGCCTGGAATCTTTCTACCAGCTGAGGTATTTCAGGGTCGCCGGTGTAGTAGGCATCGCTTGCACGGAGGGCCATTTCTTTAGTGCCACCACCACCGGGTATTAAACCTACGCCAACTTCTACCAAGCCTATATAAGTTTCGGCTAATGCTACTGCTGAATCGGAGTGCATGGTAAACTCGCAGCCGCCGCCGAGTGTAAGATGATGAGGCGCTGCCACTACCGGTATGCCCGAATAACGTGTGCGCATGGTAGTTGATTGAAATGCGCGGACTGCAAAATCAAGTTCATCAAAATCCTGATCAATAGCCATCATAAATATCATGGCAAGGTTGGCACCGGCGCTAAAGTTTTCGCCTTCGTGGCCTATTACTACGCCTTTCCAGCCCTGTTGTTCGGCAACATCAATGGCTTTGTTGATGCCTTCAAGCACTTCGCCGCCAATGCTGTTCATTTTGGTGTTCCACGAAATATTTAAAATGCCATCGCCGATATCATCTAAGCGGCAGGCCGATGATTTCCAAACAGGTTTGGTTGAGGCAGCTATATCTGACAGAATAATAAACGCTTCTCTGCCCGGTATTGATTTGTATGATTTGGTAGTAATGTCATAATACTTCTTAATGCCATTTTCAATTTTGTAAAATGATTCGTTACCGGCGGTCAGCATTTCGGTTACCCATGGGGCTACATTAAAACCTGCGGCGGTCATTACCTCAACAGTTTTGCGGACGCCTACATTGTCCCACTGTTCGAAGGGGCCCAGTTGCCAGCCAAAGCCCGCACGCATGGCATCGTCAATTTTATATAACTCATTTGCAATTTCGGGTATGCGCTTGCTTACGTATTCGTTTACGTAAAAAGAAAGCTTGTTTAAAAACTCAGCGCCTTTATCCTTGCTTTT
>CAIJNJ010000234.1 GCA_903821975.1 uncultured Bacteroidota bacterium | reverse complement strand
TGGATTCAAACCTGAAACCTTCCCGCGCATGTGCGGGATGCTCTATTTAGTTGAGCTACGCAGCCATTCCCTTTTTTAGGACTGCAAAGATACAAAAGACCGCTGTTTTTACAAATACTTTTTACAACATCCTGAAATGCTGCATCTTTGGGGCATAATCTGCTTTATTAATGAATATAGAGATATGGTCTTTAGGTAAGGAGAACGAGCCATTTATTGAAGAGGGGCTCCGTTATTACTTCCAGAAAACAAAGCCATGGAATAATATAGAACTTGTGGTGCTGCAAACACCTAAAAAGGCTGCCACTACCGATATAGAGCGCACAAAACTGCTGGAGGAAGAACTCATACTTAAAAAACTGCAACCCAACCACTATCTTATTTTACTTGATGAACGTGGGAAACAGCTCAACTCCATCCAGTGGTCACAGCAATTCCAGCAGTGTATGAACCAGGGTGTAAAAACTATGGTGATACTGATAGGCGGCGCATTTGGCGTTACCGATAATGTGCGCAAAAAAGCAAACCAATGCTGGTCCTTATCAAACCTCGTTTTCCCTCACCAGATGGTGCGGCTCATAGTAGCCGAGCAGGTTTACAGGGCGTTCAGCATTTTAAATAATTCGCCATACCACCATGCATAACATTATTGGCCTTTGTGGTACAGACTTTTTACTTTTACCTTTTTAATTTTCATTTCCGATGTTTAGTTATACTCTGATCATAGTTGCCATAACAGTACTGGTTTCATTAGGCGCTTTTAGTAACAACGAACTTAAAAACAAACTCATCATGTACCCTTACGGGATGAATGGTCATCCATCTGAGTACTATCGCCTGCTCACATCCGGGTTTATACATGAAGATCTCCCCCACCTCGCTTTCAATATGTATGCGCTTTACATGTTTGGCCAGTATATGGAGGAACAATTTGCAGAGCTCAGCTCTGCCTGGGTATTTGTGGTATTATACTTAACGGGTATTATTATGGCATCACTCCCTTCCTTATTCAAACACAGGCTGCATAGCTATTATGCCGCGCTCGGTGCATCTGGTGGTGTATCCGCAGTGATATTCGCATTTATCTATTTTCATCCATGGGCAAGGATAGGCATAATGTTCATACCGGTCGGCATCCCGGCTATCCTGTTTGCAGTATTGTATCTGCTGTATTCAGCTTATTCGGCGCGTAAAGGGAGTGGCAATATCGGGCATGATGCGCATTTCTGGGGCGGCGTGTATGGATTTGTTTTCGCCTTTTTCTCAGACCCCACACACGGCAGGATATTTATTGAGCAGATGCAAAATTTCAGATAGGCTCACGCTTTACAACTAACACCTGCTCCGTTGTTTCTTTTACCTTGAACCGCTCATCGGGCCTTATGCCTGACACCCATGCTATGCGTTTATTGCATTCCAGTATGCGCACATCTTCTTTCTCATGCAGCGGTATTTTTTCATCGATCAGCAGGCGGCTCACTTTCTTTTTCTTCATCTTCATGCCGAACGGGTAGAAATAATCACCAAGCCGCCATTTGCGCACCAGGAGCGGGAATTCCAGCGTTTTCATATCTAAGTACGCAATATTGGGATCAGCCGGTATTGCTTTAGGCTTAGGCTGTATAGAAAATGAGAACCGGTACTTACCTGCATCAACGACACAGGGTGCAGCCTCAATTATAACCAGGTCAGCAGTGGCTGCAGGTTGTGTAGTTACAACAAGGAAATCCCTGTTGCGGATAACCCGGTGCGTAGGCGATGAAACATAGCGCCCGGTTTCTGCGTTCAATAAATTCAGCACATGCGGAACCTGCGCCGAAGAAAACCCAAAAGGCAACAATAGTTCATAACAAATAGTGGCCAACGGCTCACAATGGCGCAGCTTTAAAATAGGTATATAATAATCCTGCCCTCTTTTCTCTACCAGTTTTTTACGTTCCCGTGCTATCGCTTTTTTATAAAGCAACTCCACTTCCCCGAAACGCTCAATACTTTCATTTACGTTTACCACTGCATTAGGAAACCACTGTAATACTGCAGGTACTACGTTATGGCGCACTGCATTTCTCAAATAGTCATCAGTATCGTTCGACGCATCTTCGCGGTAGGCTATATTATGCTCAACGGCATACGCAACCAGCACTTCCTTCGTTGCAAATAATAACGGACGTATGATATTACCTGAAGAAGGCAGTATACCATGTATGCCGCTTATACCTGTCCCTTTAAAAAGATTGATAAGCAGTGTTTCTACATTATCATTGGCATGATGGGCCGTAACGATCTTAGCGTACTTGTTTTCTTTTCTTATTGTCTCAAACCATTCATAACGCAATATCCTCGCAGTTTCCTGTGTGCCCTTCTTCCATTCGGCAGACCGCTCCTTCGTTTCAAACCTTGTCCGGTGAAATTTTATTTTGTTCGCAATGCACCACTCCCCTACCAGTTGTTCATCCATATCAGATGCTTCACCCCTCAACCCAAAATTGCAATGCGCAACAGCAAATGGAATTTCACTTTTTAAGAAAAGGTCTGCCATTACCATAGAATCCCCGCCGCCACTCACTGCAAGTAATACAGCCTGCCCCGGCAAAACAAACTGCTTTGCCACCCAGTGTTCACGAAATTGTTGCCGTAGACCCATTTGTTATTTATAGTAGATTATCTGCGCATGGTGGTGGCAAAATTTTGCGTCTCACCGGTAATGCATTTTATTACTCAATCTAATCAACTTTTCAACTGTCATCCTGAGCATAGCCGAAGGAAACCTAATCAACCAAACTGTCATCCTGAGCGTAGTCGAAGGAAACCTTTCAACCCAACTGTCATCCTGAGCGTAGTCGAAGGGTATCAACCTTCCAACTTATCAACTTATCAACCTAATCAACCAGCTCCTCATACGCGTTCTGCAATTCGCTGTAAGAATGCATGTCTTTGGCAGCCTTTGCCTGCTCCATTCCTTTTTCATAAATGCTTATCGCAGCAGCCTGCTCACCTATCCGTTCCAGCAACTTGCCTAAGTGATAATAGGTAGCCACATAGCCCGGATCATGAGCAAGGTTTATCTCAAAATGCTTCCGTGCGCTTTCTTCATCGCCTGCTTTTACATATTCAAGGGCGAGGGCATGATTAAGGAAACAGTCATTCGGTGTTGCCTTCAAAAAAGCTTTTATTTTCTCTATCCGTTCATTCATAATTATGCGATCATTTCATTCTTAACTAAACAGGCTGCGAATGCAGCCTGTTTAGTTTTTTCAACCAGGAACTTTTCATGCTCCGGGTTACTTAGCTATCAGCAGTCTTGTCTGCAGCCTGTTACCTGATGCCTCGTTGATAAACAATATTGTATACACACCATTGGCAAGTTGTTCTACATTTATTTGCTGGTGTGCCCCGGTACATGTAGTTACAGATGCCACCCTGCCCATCATATCCAGCACTTCTATCTTGCCGCGCACATTCTGGATGCCTGATATATCCACATTTACAACACCCTGCGCCGGATTCGGATAAGCCTCTATCATCACACCACCCTCATTAATATTACTTACAGCCGCGGTAGACATTGAATCAAGGAAGAAATACTGGGTAAAACCGCAGCCAAAATCGTTGTTGTAAGTACCAGTCATGCTGTTGCCGTTAAGGGCAAGTACACCGCTGGGGAATTTTGACACAGAAAGAGAACCTGATGTGATGCCGGTGCCCGAATTTGCCCACCAGTTAAGCCCATCACAACTGCTGTCGTAAACAACCATTTTGTAGCAACCGCGCGGCAAGTTCACCGTATCTATGTAGGTAGTGCTGATATTGGCATTAACACGTTCGCGCACTATGTTATTGTCCATATCATATATTATCCAGCTTGTTTCGCAAAAGCTCGATAATGATGTTGCACGCTCGTTATTTGTCCTGAAGAACACCTTGAATGGTGATGGCCATACCGGTGCAGTAACAAACTGTGTGGTCATTCTATTATTAGTAGTATCAGCATCGGCAACACCATTCACTGTAGCTATTTTCACAACAAACGTATACGAGCCGGACATACCTGCAACATTGTTCAACTCTGCAATCGATGGCAAAGTGATATCCGTATCCTGCAAGGAATCTAAAGTGCCAACCCACGTATAGCTCTGCATTACAGAGTCCTGTATACCATACTGAAAGGTTACAGAATCGATCCTTGTTTTACCGGTGTTCTTTATCAGCACCGTCGGCGTGCCGCAGATCGGGTTTTCCCTGAATTGGTTACCGTCATTCGTTGGCGCTATAACACCATCCAGTGAGGCGTCAAGTGTTTTGTTCATGCCGGCATAGAAGATCAGCGATGCTTCAGTAGTATAGCTGCCTGCTCCTGTGCTTGCATATGGGTCAAACTTTATGCCCACATTAAAAGGTGATCCTGCAGTCAAACCGGGCAGCACATTATATTTAGCATATACCAGTGCGCCGGGGCACCAGTTGGCCCTTTCATACAGCCATGTTCCTGATTGCGGGTAAAGCTCATTGGCACCACAGTCGCTGCGCCAGATGGTTTGTGTAGCAATACTGGCACTGTCAAGCATTACCTGGTAATTGTGCGACATAAACTCGCAGCAATAGTTAGGATCAGAGCCGTGACCGGTAACAATAAATTTAAGGTCGGTGCTCTTGGTACCTGCCGGCACTGTGTCATTAACCGTTGTGAAATGCGTATTGATGTCAAATGAATCGAGGTGTGTTGTATCCCCGTATCCAAAGCTGCCATGCCACAACCTGTGTATAGCTAATACATTACGGTCAGGAGTGCCCTCAATAAATGCGAATTTGATATTGCCTGTAAACCCGCCTGAATAGCCGGAATAAAGTATACGCATTGACGCACTACCATGTAATAATGCTGCATAGTCCGTAACATCATACACATATGTCTGTGTTGCAGACCATGGTGTGCGGGGCGCGAGGGCATTTGCATAAGGCGTTATAAAACGGCCCAGCTCCAGTGTATCGCCACCGGGTGTCATCAGGTAATTGAGTACGGTATAATCCCAGTCGCCGCACCAGCCTGTTTGCCCGGCGCCTGTACCGGGGTTTGCGGGATTGTAGCCCGGGCACATGTACTTGCCAAGCGTAAAGATCATATATATCCTTCTGTATGAAGTGCCGGGAGCAGGGAAGTTGATAGTGGTATCATAATTGCCATACCATGAAAGCTGGGCTATATTGGCCTGTACCCATGTGGTATCGCCGGGAGCTGCCTTAGAAGATGTGCTGATGGCAAAAACCACTAACAGCAAACACAAATATTTTTTCATTATTATTTTTTAGCTGACAAAGATAAAGATTATCATTTTAACAATCTTAATTAACAACAATAGCTTTTCTCTGTATATTTAAAACTACCTTTGCACGCCCCGTGCGGAAAATATCCATGCGGGCACTTTTAAATTTTATATAAAATGCCTGGTTTTACTGTTGCTATTGTGGGAAGGCCGAATGTCGGGAAATCAACCCTGTTTAATCGCTTGCTGGAGCAACGCAAAGCGATCGTTGATGACCAGAGCGGTGTTACCCGCGACCGCCAGTACGGCATTGCCGATTGGAATGGCAAAATATTTAATGTAATAGATACCGGCGGCTTCGTTGCCAAGTCTGATGATGTTTTTGAGCGGGAGATACGCAAACAGGTGCAGATAGCCATCGAAGAGGCTGATCTTATATTGTTTGTTTGTGATACCACTACCGGTGTTACCGGGCAGGATGAAGATATGGCCGATGTACTGCGCCGCTCTCCTAAACCCGTATTATTGCTGGTAAACAAGGTAGATAACCAGGAACGCGCGCTTTATGCCACGGAGTTTTATTCACTCGGTTTTGAGAAAACCTTCTTCCTGTCTTCCATATCCGGAAGCGGCACGGGTGAGGTACTGGATGAAGTTACAACCCATATCAAAGACGACGTAGAAGCTACTGAAACGGATAAAGACGGCAACCCGTTAGCTAAGTTTGCGATAATAGGGCAGCCAAATGCAGGAAAGTCTACCCTGCTGAACGCGCTGGTAAACCAGGAGCGCACCATCGTATCTGATATTGCAGGCACTACCCGCGATACCATACATACGCACTACAAGCTGTTCGGCAAGGAATTCGTACTTATAGATACCGCAGGTATCCGCAAGAAAAAGAATGTGCATGAAGACCTCGAATTTTACTCTGTGATCCGTGCCATAAAGGCTATGGATGAAGCGGATGTGTGCATGCTGCTTATAGATGCACAGAACGGCATTACCGCGCAGGATGTCAGCATCTTCAGCCTTGCCACACGCAAGGGGAAAGGCGTGGTGATACTGGTAAATAAATGGGACCTTGTAAAAAAAGAGACCAATACCGCCCGCGACTATGAAAAGGAAATAAAAGAAAAACTGCAGCCATTTACTGATGTGCCCGTCGTCTTCATTTCTGCATCAGAAAAATCACGCATATTCCAGGGTATGGAAAAAGCGCTGGAAGTATACGACAACCGTAACAGGCGCGTGACCACATCCGTACTCAACGAAATAATGCTGAAAGAAATAGAGCGCTACCCGCCACCCCACTCCCGCGGCTATGCCATCAAGATCAAATTTTGCCAGCAGGTGCCTACCGCCGTGCCATCATTTGCATTTTTCGCAAACCACCCCGATGCTATTAAGGAACCTTACAAAAACTTCATTGAAAATAAACTCCGCAGCCACTTTAATTTCAGCGGCGTACCGGTAAGGATTTTTATGAGGAAGAAGTAAGAGCACTCTTTTTGAGGAACAAAGAAAATACACTTATAGGCAAAGAGTTTTGGGTTCGAATCCCAACGGAATCACTTCAAGCCTCTGGAAGCAACACTTTCAGGGGCTTTTTTTATGTAGGTGGCAGTTTAGGTGGCACTTCTCTTATTTTACTTAATTCGTGCTATATATTATTACCACTCCGTAATCCACTTTGCATTAGCCAAAATTAATAATGCTATACATAATTTACTCGCTACAATTTTCAAATCTCTGCACTTAAATTATCTACTAAACCACTAACACCAATTTTCAAAATAGTTATCCAAAATATGCTCGCCATATCTTACCAAATTATCCATAATAATCTCGCCACATTTTAAGCAATTCATCCACATTTACCTTATCTACTTAATCTATAAATATAAAACCTTATTACGCCTAATCTTTCAATTTTATCCAAAATAAGCCTGCCACTTTTAATTAAATGTACCAACTATATATTGTCATAATTAATTGATTATCCATAATTTACGAGTAATTATTAATTTGTATTGATTGCCAATTACTTATGGTTTAATCAAACAAATATGTAGTTATTTTTATTGCCATGTGAAATGCTTTTCGTATCTTTGTGAAACAATTAGGGGCTGATAAAACACCCTGAAATTTTTACCACCCGGCAGTTAATTTTGCCACCCACGGAGTTACACCTTAAATGGTTGGGCTGCGACTAATAGGATTACCAAACGAGTTCCCACGAATTTCATTTGACGTACTATGTACTACTGGCGGAAGACCAGTATTACACCCGTCAAAGATTCTGCAAGCACTCCCCGGCATCTATTGTTCGCAGCTTTTTTGCGTTTGGCACTGGCCCTGCTAATCACAAGTGGTATCTGCAAGCATCTTCCTCCATGCCGGATTTGGTTTCTTATTAACGTATAGCCTGTGGTGCGTTAATTCCCAGCATAATCATTAATACTAATTAAAGTGAAAAAAATAAATTATTGCCAAAGGCATGTAGCTACTGCTTTGCCTATACCAATCAAGCATTTTAGCGCAGATATAGATACCACTACTAACGTGCCGCTCCATGACCGCACACTGCATAATAATCCGCTGCAACGCATACCATGTGAAACACTAATCCCTATTCGTGTAACCATTAAATCTTACACGCATGGAAAATAATACACTCTGCCACAGGCAGTATATTGATGCTGCACTGGTTAAGCCCAGCAAATTCCTGAATACGGAGATTGACGAAGAGTACTATAAAATACTCCGTGATAACGTCAGGCAACATAATAAAATCCTTGAACCAGTATATGTCACCTCTGGACTCGTGGCGGTAAGTGGAATGCACCGTATCCACCTCTGCAAAGAGTTAAATATACCACTGCCAATAGAAACCATTGGTGAGTTAAGCCCGGAGCAGGAGGAGTTGCTTGTGTTATCGCATGACCTCAAAAGACCACTGAAACACTCGGAACGCTTCCGATTGTATGAAGCCCTCCGCAAACGTCACAACATTACTCCGGGTAAAAGGACTGATTTAGTTGCTAATGGCAAAGAGTATAAAGCCATAGTAGATAAAGTGGTAGGTAATGAAAAATACATATCCCGCTATAAGTTCATTAGGGAAAATGTGGTTGCCGCATTTAAT
>CAIJNJ010000233.1 GCA_903821975.1 uncultured Bacteroidota bacterium | reverse complement strand
CTGTATAGGTTTTATATATAAGCAACACATAAGTATCAGTTTCATAACGGGCAATACGAGAGCATGTGTATTCGCTGATATTTGCAAGTGGATAGTCTTTATCAATATATTTGGCTAATAATTTGTACGTCTTTATGTCACTTGTATCTACCAAATCACCAACCTGCCAACTTTCAAAAATTGCAGTATCATTTAAGAATATGGGAAGCTTTATCTCCTTAAAGGAATCCTTGAAACGATTAAATTCAATATTGGTATGTGTAGAGAAGCAACTAACAAATAACATTAAAAAAATAGAACCCGTAAAAAATTTCATGCTGTGTTTCATAAAAAAATTAAACGTGCTATATTTTTATTCGTAGCCAATCTTATAGCTATCAGCTAAATACCTGACTCCCCTTTAGGGGCCGGGGGTTAATAAGCCCACCTAATATAAGTAGAACCCCATGTAAACCCGCCACCAAAAGCGGCAAGTATCAGGTTGTCACCTTTATGCAGCTTGCTTTCCCACTCCCACAGGCATAGTGGTAGCGTGCCGTTAGTGGTATTGCCGTAACGCTCTATGTTTACCATTACCTTTTCCGGCGCCAGGTTCATTCGGTCGGCAGTAGCGGTAATGATGCGTTTATTGGCCTGGTGAGGTACCAGCCAGTTTACGGTCTCTGCAGTTAGGTTGTTGCGTTCCATTATTTCTGCGGCCACATCTGCCATATTCTTTACGGCAAATTTGAACACCGCCTGCCCTTCCTGGTACACATAATGTTCTTTATTCATTACGGTCTCTATAGTAGCAGGTTTCACGGAGCCGCCGGCTTTCTGGTGCAGGAATACCCTGCCGCTGCCGTCGGTGCGCAAAATAGAATCTATAAGACCATAACCTTCCGTATTGGGCTCCAGCAACACACAGCCTGCTCCATCACCGAAAATGATCGCAGTCTTACGGTCTTCGTAGTTCATAATGGAGCTCATCTTGTCCACCCCTATTACGATCACCTTTTTATGCCGTCCAGTTTCTATGAATTGGGAACCTATGGTAAGCGCATAGATAAAACCACTGCAAGCTGCATTTACATCATATCCCCACGCATTGGTCATACCTGCTTTGTCGCAGATCACGTTTGCCGTCGCAGGGAACTGCATATCAGGTGTAGTAGTGGCGCAGATCACCATTTCTATTTCCTTCGGATCTATTCCCCTCTTGTCCAATAAATTTTTCACGGCCATCACGGCCATATCACTACTGCCCTTCCCTTCACCTTTCAGTATTCTCCTTTCCTTGATACCCGTCCTGGATTGTATCCATTCGTCGTTGGTATCCATCATCGTTTCCAGTTCCGCGTTGGTAAGTATATAATCGGGAACATATCCTCCTACAGCTGTTATAGCAGCATGAACTTTCTGCATTTATAAAATTTTAAAGAACAAATTTAATCAATTAGCCGATTAGCTGGTGAGCAAATTAGCTTATTGTGATCATTGTAATATATTTTCCATTTAGACACTCTTATTAGCTAATCAGCTAATCTCTAAATCAGCTAATTAGCTTAATGTGATATATTTCCCATCTAAGCATAAATTAGCTAATCAGCTAATCTCCAAATCAGCTAATTAAGTGTTCATTCCCCCGCAAATACTCAGCACCTGTCCTGTCATATACTTACTCATATCGCAGGCAAGGAACAATGCTGTATCTGCCACTTCCTCAGGTTTGCCGAAACGGCCGAGGGGTATTTTTTCAAACCATTTTTCCGCACCACCGTCTTTCAGGTAGTGTGTCATATCTGTTTCTATAAATCCCGGGGCTATTGCATTGCAGCGTATGTTACGGCTGCCTATTTCCTGCGCTATGCTCTTGGTAAACCCTATTATTCCCGCCTTGCTGGCTGCATAAGCGCTTTGCCCGCCATTTCCCTTTACCCCTACTATGGAGCTCAGGTTGATGATGCTGCCAGCACGGTTTTTCATCATCGGCTTTATCACCTGCTTGGTAAGGTTGTACACACTCTTCAGGTTAGCCTGCATCACATCATCCCATTGCTCAGGCGTGAGACGCAGCAGCAGGTTGTCTTTGCTTATGCCGGCATTGTTCACACAAATATCTATGGTACCGAAATCTTTAATAACATCGGCAGCCAGTTGTTCGGCAGCTTTGTAATCACCTGCATCGCTTTTGTACCCTTTTGCTTTTACGCCAAGTGCTGCAAGCCTTTCCTCAAGTGCCTTGGCACGTTCTTCCGACGACAGGAAGGTAAACGCCACATTAGCGCCATGTTCTGCAAACTTTACGGCTATGGCCTCACCTATACCCCGGCTTGCACCGGTTACAAGCGCAACTTTATTTTCGAGCAGTTTCATTGTTCTGAATTTGGAGTGCTAAAGTAGTGATTGCCGTCGATATGTGGTAATACAGACATATTCTTAAAGTGTATGGAATAAAGTAGTTAGAATTGGTTCATACTCTTACTGATGATGCCGATACATTCATCTATCTGCGCACGGTT
>CAIJNJ010000232.1 GCA_903821975.1 uncultured Bacteroidota bacterium | reverse complement strand
GGCTGGGGTTGTAGGGTATCTTTGAGATGTCCAGCAGCACACTGCCCGCCTCATATCGTGCTTTAGGGTCTTTCAGCACAAATTCCGCAAGCTCATTGGTTTTACCGGATAGTGTTATATCTATAGTGCGTATTTCGCCTGCACTCAGTTGCACACTTTTGCGCACCAGCGCATACCCCTGGAAATGGTATATGATAGATACATTTTTACCCACGGGTACCTCAAACATGTAAAAGCCCTTTGCATTCGTGTAGGTGCCTAAGCCCGTTACTTCATCAGCCACCACAGCAGCTTCTACAGGCTTGCCTTTATCATCACGCACTATGCCGCTCACGGCAGCACGCTGCCCAAATGCGCAAATGCATGAGAATAATAACGCTATGGATAATAATACCGGCTTTTGAAGCATACTACAAGTAAACGTTATGAACCTGACTTTATTTCCCTACCTGCTTCAATCTTTTTATTGTGTCTTTCGGATCAGGCGAACCAAAGACGGTATTTCCGGCCACCAGTACATCGGCGCCTGCCGCTATGATCCCTGCGGCATTCTCCAGCGTCACGCCGCCATCTATCTCTATAAGAGTTTGCGCACCGTTGTCTTTGATCAGTTGTTTCAGCTGCTTTATTTTATCTATGGTCTTGCTGATGAATTTCTGGCCACCAAAACCGGGGTTCACACTCATCATACATACCACATCTATATCATTGATCACATCTGCGAGCATAGATATAGGTGTGTGCGGGTTTATGGCCACTCCGGCTTTCATACCCAGTGCTTTTATCGCCTGCATACTACGGTGCATGTGTGGCGATACCTCTATGTGCACGCTAAGCACATCAGCTCCGGCATTTGCAAAAGCTTCAAAATATTTCTCCGGCTCTACGATCATCAGGTGCACATCAAACGGTTTCTTAGCGCGCTTTTTCATAGCGGCAATAATGGGCATACCAAAGGTTATGTTCGGCACAAAACGACCGTCCATTACATCCAGGTGAAACCAGTCAGCTTCACTGCTGTTGATCATATCAATTTCCGCTTCCAGGTTCAGGAAGTCAGCAGAAAGCATTGATGGCGCTATTATGGGCATTTTATAAAAATTCAAAAGTTAAAATTCAAAAGTAAAAAGTATGTCCCCAATTACAAAGCCCTAATTACAAATTCCAAACCCATAAGCTACTTTGCGCCTAAGCGCTTCAACGCTTCTATGGGGCTTTTGTAAATAGTATCTAGTCCGTGAGCCTGGCGATAGTCTGCAACAGCCTCTTTGGGTTTATTCAATAGCTCATTGCATAAACCCCTGTTGTAATAAGCGGTAGGGTTAATAGGGTCGATCTTTGTAACGATATCGTATTGACGCAACGCTTTTTCTGTTGAGTCTTCCTGCATCAGCATGTACCCCATGTTGAAGTAGGCATCAACATAGTGGTTGTTGCGGAAAATACATTTTTTGTATTCTTCCTTCGCTTTCGGATAGTCGTTGCTATTCTGGTAAAACACACCTTTTGCATAAACCGGGAATACATCGGCACTGTCTATCCGGTATGCGTTATCAAAATATTTTAATGCTATGGGGTCTTTCTTTGCGCTGAATAACACGCCCAACTGGATTATAGCTTCCCGATAATCGGGAGCGACTTGTACTGCCGTCTCGAAATTTGAAATGGCCTTAGCAGTATCCTTCATATCCTTATACACCATGCCTTTCAGGAAGTATGCCTCGGGATCGTAGACGTTTTTGCGCATCACAATATTTATCTCACTGAATGCGCTGGGGTAGTTTTTCATGTACAGGAAAAGCTTGGCGATCTTAAGATGCGCTTTCCTGTCGGTGGGGTCTTTGTTGATAGCTTTTTGTATCCACGCAATAGAGCCGGTAATATCTTTGTTCTCGAACAAAAGGTCTGCTACTGCACTCATGTATTGTGCCTGTGTAGTATCTAATGCCGCCGCTTTTTTATAGTCTTTAAGAGCAAGTGTATCCTGTTGTATTTTATGCAGCAGGCGCCCGCGCTCAAAATACAAGGACGCATCATTAGGTGTTTTGGTTATCTGCTCTGTGATATTTTTCAGGCCTGGTGTGCTCGAAAATACAGGATCCGTATCATTACTGCCCGTTGCTGTATTTCCTTTATGGTTATTGCAGCCAATAAAAAGTATTATCCCAAATACTATCGGAAAATACTTTATCCATGCATATTTCATCACGCAAACTTATTAAAAAACAACGAAGTGATAAACACCCGCCGGCTTCTGCATATCCAAAATCCGGATCGGTGTATTAAACAAAAAAAGGAGTTGATCGCTCAACTCCCGAATGCGTCTTTTATTTTATCAAAAAAGCCCCGCTCTTCTCTTTCAGCTCTGGCTTCCGGGCCCGGTCTGAAATTTGGTGAGTTTTTAAGCTTTTCCAGCATTTCCTTTTCTTCATGGCTCAGGTGTTGCGGCGACCATACGTTCACTTCTACCAGTTCGTCACCTTTTTCGTACGACTGGAAAGCAGGGAACCCCTTGCCCTTCAGCCTGAAGATCTTACCGCTTTGTGTACCTGCGGGCACCTTTATTTTTGCTTTCCCATCGATGGTTGGTACTTCTGCCTGCATACCCAATACCGCTTCAGGGAAGGATATGTGCAATTGATATACCACATCCAGCTCATGCCGGCTCAGGAATTCATGTTTTTCTTCTTCTACCAGCAGCAGTAGATCGCCCGGAGGGCCGCCACGCTCACCCGCATTGCCCCTGCCATGCATACTCAGTTGCATACCATCCTGTACACCTGCCGGTATATCCAGGCTCAGGGTTTCTTCTCCGTACACACGGCCTTCGCCTTTACAATTGCCGCATTTCTGGGTAATGATGCTGCCTTCACCGTTACAGGTAGGGCAGGTGGTTACGGTCTGCATCTGCCCGAGGAAGGTGTTGGTTACCCTGCGCACCTGGCCTGAGCCTGAGCAGGTACCACATGTTTGTACCGATCCTTTGTCCCTTGCACCACTGCCCGCGCATTGCTGGCACACAATATGTTTCTTGACCTTTATTTTTTTGTTGGCACCGTGGGCTATTTCGGTGAAATCCATTTTCAGCTTTATGCGTAAGTTGGCTCCGCGCGTGCCTTGCCTGCGGCCACCGCCGCCACCGCCCCCAAACATATTGCCGAACATGTCGTTGCCGAAAATATCCCCGAAATTCTGGAAGATATCTTCCATGCGCATGCCGCCGGGCCCGCCCTGGCCATAGCCGCCATTGTTGCCCACCCCCGCATGCCCGAAACGGTCGTATTGTGCGCGCTTATCAGGATTGCTCAGCACATCATATGCTTCTGCAGCTTCTTTGAATTTCTCTTCTGCTTCCGCATTTCCCGGGTTACGGTCAGGATGGAACTGAAGCGCTATTTTGCGATAGGCTTTTTTAATTTCATCAGCCGCGGCCGATTTCGACACGCCCAGTATTTCGTAATAATCTCTTTTTGCCATTTCTTTTATGGAATTCGGAACCAGGTATTTGCATAGATGAACCCATTCTCAACTACAAATACCTAACCCTATCAACTTATTAACCTATTAACTTTTCAACCTATCAACCTACTTCCCCACCACTACCTTGGCGTGCCTTATCAGTTTATCGTTCAGGTAATAACCCGGTTCCACCATATCTATCACTTTTCCTACCATTGCCTCATTGGGTGCAGGTATCTCCGTAATTGCATCATGCAGGTCTGCATCAAAATCCTGGTTCACCGCATCCATCGCCCGCAGGCCCTTTTGCTGCATGATGGTGCGCAATTTATTGAATATTAGTGAAATGCCTTCTTTGATCAGGTTTACATCGGTAGTGGTCTCTAATTGCTTGCTGGCCCTGTCTACATCGTCAAGCACTACAAGCAAAGACTGTACAATGTCTTTGCCGCCGTTTTGCCTCAATTCTTCCTTTTCTTTCGCGTTCCGGCGTTTATAATTCTCAAATTCGGCCATCAGGCGCAGGTATTTCTCTTTTTGCTCCTGTATTTCGGCCTGCAATTTTTCTATTTCTTCGTCGTTTCCTTCGCTAAGCTCACTGCCCGCCCTGCTGTCATCTGCATTCAGGACATTTGCCAAAGCTTCATCCATGTCTTCATTTTGTGCCATGTTGTCGGCATTTTCATTAACAGATTTATTATTCTTCTTTGTGTTGTCGCTCATAGCCATCTTTTTTTTGAAAAACATATTGCACTATTATTACGCAAATATTTTGCCAAGTGTGTTTTTAGACAAAATGTCGCATTAATGAAACGTCTTTTATTTACACCGGCAAAATACAGGGGTCGCTCCGCGGCAAATCTAAGGTTTTCTGCCGGCAGATATTCTTTGGAAATATTTACCAGAAGGATATCCTGTAATTTAAATTTTTAATTATATTGCAATAGATTTTTGTGTGTAGCGGATAAATATGAGTACCACCAAAATATTTCCCCTATGAAGCATCTCTTTCTCCTGTCATTACTCGCTATCTCTGCTCTGAATGCCAGCGCCCAGGTAACTTCCTTAAATGAGAATTTTAATTCCAATTGTGCAGTTTTAGGGGAGAACTATCCCAATTACTGGAGTGAATACGACATATATTCAAACCCTATGATAGCCTGGACCTGCGGCCCGTCCGACGGGCGAGGTACGTCAGGGAGCACAACATCGCCCGGCATCAAGTGCAATAATGATGATGGATTTACAACATACACAGATACCGCCTGGCTTTTTACCCCGCAATTGAATTTAAGCTTTTATTCAGGCAGTATATACCTCCAGTTTGATACAAAGTTTTTAAATGATGGCGCGCGGTTGTCTATTTTGGTTTCAAACAACTACCAGGCCGGC
This sequence comes from uncultured Bacteroidota bacterium, assembly GCA_903821975.1. Taxonomy (GTDB): domain Bacteria; phylum Bacteroidota; class Bacteroidia; order Chitinophagales; family Chitinophagaceae; genus Nemorincola. The sequence continues at coordinate 8,594 of CAIJNJ010000232.1, read as the reverse complement.
TGGCCGCCCGATACGCTCCTGGCCGAGCAAACATGGGACGATCTGACATCAGGTGTTTCCCCTGATCTGGGCAATACCGGTTCGGCGACATGGACCACGCATTCGGTTGATCTCACTGCTTATAAAGCAGCGCCGCTTTACGTGGCATTCAGGTATACATCGGCCTCCACAAGCTCATCCACGTGGATCATTGATAATGTTTCCACAACCCAAACCCCTGCTAACGGCGTTCCGGTAATAGAAAAGAATGCATTATCACTCAATGTTGTTGGGGCTACACCTGGCAAGATCGTTTTGTCTTATAGTGTTCCGGTTGCGGCTGCTTATCACCTGGCAGTATACGATATGGTAGGCCGCGTGGTGTATAAAGAAACATTGAATGCACAGGCAGGTGTTGCCACGCATATCATCAACGATCTGGACCTGCAGGAGGGAATGTACCTCGTAAAAATGGACAACGGGGTCACTCATACAACTGCCAAAGCCATGGTACGATGATATTCCCTAAATCTTTTTGAGCATCTTTGAAGCTGCAAAGGCAAACAGGCCCAATACTATTCCGGATATGATACCGATCACTAAACTGATAAGCGCAATAGCCCCGGCAATGGATAGTCCCAGATCTGTATTCATTTTCGCGTATTGTGCAGCTTCAGGGGTATGCGTGTTTATATAGTGTTTTGATAAGATTATGTGTGCACCCATCATCCAGAAATAGTCGATTAGACAAACCAAAAAACCATGCAGGAAGTATTTACCGGGCGCATTTTTTGCAATGAAATAGGAGCAAATAAGAAAAATGACCAGCCACACATATGGCTCAACATTTGACGGAATGAAATAAACCGTTGCAAAAGCCATAGCCAATCCGAATAACGACAGGCCGAATATGAGTTTCCAGTTCATGTTGTTGTCATTTAATCTATCAAAAATATTAAAAATATTCAATTATTATACTATTCCGCCTACATTGAAGCCTGAATTTGGGTTTATAATTCGGAATTTTCTATCTTAGCACAAATATCCTGTATGATAAAAGGCTTTTCTGCGGTTGTTACCCTTTTCATTTGCTGTGTTATATTTTCGGGCTGCATCAAAACTTCCCCGGATGTACTCACTATCAACCCATCTATGACTGCAAATATTGGCTCTTATAACTTTGTGGCCAAATCAACCGTGCCGGCTACACTCGATGCACAGGTTCATGATACAACAACAACTTTGATCATCACAGGTTATACATCAGATCCCGCCTACCCATACGATAAAATGGTAATTTCCATCACAAAGTATAAAGGAGTTCCGGGCACTTATTCCATCGTGCAGGGGCAGGCATCCGGCACATGGTATCACAGCACTAATGTGAGTTCTGCGCTGGGTGGGGTAGTATCCATATCAAAGGTAGAATCGAACTGCATCATAGGCTATTTTTCTTTCAACACCCAGGATGGCCAGGCTATAACAAATGGTGCATTTAATGTAGGCCTGCCATAGTCGCGGTTTATTCCCTTACGCCTATACGAAAGTGCCTGTTTTGGCGTTATATTTAGTATCATAGTATGAAAAGGCTTTTTTTCATTATTCCCATATTCCTTTATGTAGCGTTGCCTGCCTGTAAAAAAGCAGCCGGCCCTGCAGATGGCAATAGTGTGCAGCCTAATAACAACCTGGACTCAACGGCTGCCATGAATGCCACTATTAATGGCAGGAACTGGAAAGCCGACTCCGCTTTCGGGTACTACATTAATTATTCAGGGAATGACAGCGGTGTAATAAATCTCGAGATCATTGCCACGCAGAGCAACAATGACACCCTCAGCACTATTATCTTTAATATTACCAACTATACCGGTCCTAATGTCTATACTATAAACCCACCCGTCAACACAGCCACGTATTATATAGGCAATAACAGGTTCTACGCAGACTCAGGAGTGATCACAGTTACTGCCGATACAGCCTATGCCATTACCGGCACCTTTCATTTCACAGTAGATACTTTCAGGATCACCAATGGCACATTTAATGTTGCATTACCTTAACAGTAGTGATCTGTATTTTAAGACCCGATTAAAACCTATAAAAACCAAACCGAATCAAATAAGCTTGAAAGGCTTAAATGTGAATAGCCCTGAGTGAAGCCCAGGGTAGGAGATGGTTCATTGTCCAATTCTGAAAGTCAATGTCATTGCGTTAAGTAAGTCCGAAGGACTTGAATGTTAATAGCCCCCGGTGAAACCGGGGGAAAGCACGTAAAGTACCAACAACCCCGAAGTGGGTTGAATGTAAGTTGGATATATGGCAATCGGTTAATGAAAGCCGGGCAAAAAAAATCCTCCGCTAACGGAGGATTTTTTTGTATCGTTTGTTCGCTACTTGATATCCGGATGCGGAGGAGGCACATTTGAAGAGCCCGATTCATCCACATTTGCAGAGCGGTAAGTAACAATATTCTCATCACCGGCTTCGCCATATTTGAAGATGAAACGATCGCGGCTGATGTTTTTCTTATCGCTCATAAATTCGATTACTGCATTTACATGCTCCCATGAATGTTGTTCCTTGATCTTGCTGCCACTGCCACCGCCAAGGATCACAACTTTACAATTCGGGTTGCCCTGCATTTGTGCGGCAAGTGTAGATAGCTGCACTTCCATTGGTGTACTGATGTTGTTTGAACCTGCAGGGAAAAGAAGTGTTCCTGCGCCTATATTACTGCACTGTTCCTTTTTGTTTGCATTGTCTTTACAGCCATCAGGGCATGGGCATTTGCCTACGCCATCGGCATCCACTGGCTGGCACTCGGTTGGTGTTATCAGTTGTTTGTCTTTGTAGTCAGGTACGCCATCACCGTCTGTATCCAGCGGGCAGCCATGTGAGTCAACAGCTATGCCTGCCGGTGTTTTCGGACATTTGTCAAACTGGTCTGTAACACCATCGCCATCTTCATCAGGCAATACCGGGTTGGGCAGTATCATATGGCGGGGGTAAGAAAGCTCACTGTACGCATGGTCTAGCGGGTTTATCCAGTAAAGCGGCTCTACCGATTTCTTTTTAGTACTCAGGTTGTAATTGATGCTTAACGACAGGTAGCTGATCGCATCCGACCTGATGCCCGGTGCTACTGTATTGCCTAATGGCTTACCAAATCTTGATCCATCCAGGTATTCATCAGATGGGAAGGTATAACGCTCTTCAAGCTGCACATTGAATTTCTTATTGATCTTGTACTGTACGCCTGCACCTATACTCGGTGCAAAATCCAGGGTCTTGTGATCAAGGATGGTAGCGCCGCTGTTCTTGTCGGCCGCGCTCTCGTACGATTTATCCATCTTGCTTTGCAGCTTTTTGCGTATAGCATTATTCTTTGTAGCGCCACTAACGATCGAGTCGAAATTATATGGCGTAAAGTTGCCGTCAAGTGCATTGATGCGGGTCTTATATCCTAACCCACCAAGGCCAAAGTAGCCGAAGAACGACATAGAATTACGCGCGTGGTGGAAGTTAATGTTGTAAGCATTGAACATCATGTCCAGCGACAACTGCGATGATTCCATGCGTGTGGCACGGTACACAGGTGTGGGTTGCAATGTAGCGGTAGAATAGTTGAGTGGCACATAGCCATACTTCGTATAAGGCCCGTCATAGCTGGCAGTTGGCTGCCGGTCCAGGTTTTTACCTACGCCATAGATATACTGCATGCGCAGCGAGAAGATATACCCGAGCGACTTACGCACATTCACATTAAGTCCGCCACCGCCTTTCTGCCACAGCATAAGGGTAGGTACGTTGCCTATAACATTATATAACCCCAGCCCGAAGCCCACCTCCCACTGGTTACGTGGTTTTGGAGGGAAAATTTCCTGGTGGTCAATGTATTTATGAAACTGTTTGCTGCGGAATTTAGGATAGTATGCAGAGTCTAAAACGTCATAATTCTTGCTTCTGTAGGTCATATCCCTGTTCGACCATTGAAGGCCCGGAGGGGTTGCTGTTGTTGTTGCAGTAGTTGCCGGGGTTTGTGGCTGGCTTTCCTGGGCAAATAACGTTTGGGAAAACAGGAGCGGAAATATGGCAAGAAATAAATACTTCTTATCGAGCATAGTACTTGTATTTACATTGGTATTTTTATAATGCTACAAAAATACATAAACAAAGGTATAGAGCAGCCACCCAAAAAACAAACTGCAATATGAAATAACCGCTATTTTACCGTTTTTATTGTGCCATAATCGGGACATCAATAAAAAAATGCGGTTAATAAAATTCTTATTTCGACTTTTACCTTTTATTTCGCAAAAAGTCTTCAGTAATAGTGGCCGGTACAATGGAACACGTAAATAAAGTAATAGGTGCAGAATTAGCATTGTTCGAGAAGAAATTTTCGGAGAGCGTAAAAAGCACCAATCCATTGCTGGACCGTATCATGAAGTTCATCATCAGGCGCAAAGGAAAGCAGATGCGCCCCATGTTCGTATTCCTTTCTGCTAAAATAGCCGGTGGCATCACAGATGTGTCTTATCGTGCTGCCTCGCTTATAGAGTTGCTTCATACCGCTACGCTTGTGCATGATGATGTGGTGGATGACGCTATGAAGCGCAGGAACTTCTTTTCTATTAATGCCTTGTGGAAGAACAAGATAGCTGTGCTTGTTGGCGACTACTTATTGTCTAAGGGCCTGTTGTTATCAATAGAGCACGGCGATATCCCGATACTGCAGATAACATCGCGGGCGGTAAAGGAAATGAGTGAGGGAGAACTGATGCAGATGGAAAAGGCCCGCAAGCTGGATATTGATGAGCGTGTATACTTTGATATCATCCGCGCTAAAACAGCATCTCTGCTGGCATCTGCCTGCTCGGCAGGCGCATATTCTGCCGCACAGGATACCGCAGTCTCTGAAAATTTCCGGTTGTTTGGAGAAAAGGTAGGTATTGCCTTCCAGATAAAAGACGACCTTTTCGATTACGGGCAGGATAATATTGGCAAGCCTACTGGGATAGACATAAAGGAAAAGAAAATGACCCTGCCGCTCATTTACGCTTTGCAGCATGCCGATATTGCTACAAAGCGGAAGGTTATTTACACGGTAAAGAACAACAGTACAGACCGCAAAAAAGTGAATGAAGTTATAGACTATGTGCAGCATTCCGGTGGTATCGCTTATGCACAGCAGAAAATGAAGGAGTACAAAGAAGAAGCATTACAGATACTGCACACCTACCCCGATACCCCCGCCCGCCAGGCCATGGAAGAACTGGTGAATTATGTGATCAACAGGAAATATTAAAATTAATGGCACAAGGGCTGAATGGCGTAATTGCTTAATGCGGTGTTTTTAGACCTCACAAAGTGAATAATGTCGTTTGATCAAAAACGGGCCTTTGCGACTTAGCGCCTCTGCGGTTAAACTGTTATACAGGAGATTGAGCCATTGAGCTATTACGCAATTCAGCCATTAATTCACTTGTCTTTTATTTTGATCTTAATATCCCCCAATGGCTTGGTGACGCAATCTGTGCACCCTGCTTTTATTCCTGTAAATTCAACGACCGTACCTGCCGGTGCATTTTTCATCTCATCCAGCATGGTCTTGGTAAGGAAGGAGCCGATCACAGGTATGGTAGCGCCGCCCTTTGCATGGTGTATGCTAAAGGTGTATTGTTTTACAACATAAGGATAGTTGTACAACGATTTCGGGTACACAACATTGATGCCCTGCTGCTGTAAAAGATCTTTTCTCAGTGCTTCATTGGCTTGTATTTTCCCCAGCCGTGCCACAGGCGCAGGTACATTGTCGCTGTAGAAGTTTAGGGTTTTCAGTACTCTCCTTGTTTTGCTGCTCACTATGGCAAGCCGCATAGGTTTATTATTAGGGTGGTAGGGCATTGCCATTACGGATGTCGTATCTCCTTTTACTTCCGGCTTACCAATCCTCAGTGTCTTGTCCAGGGATTTCAACATTATATCAGATGGCTTTAAGGTCTTGCTATACACCTGTATCAGGTTATATTCGGCATTGAAGAGGAGCATGGTGTCCTTGCTTGCGCACCATTTGTTCCAAACGTGTATACTATCGGCCTGTGCTAAGGCGCTTAAGGAACCAAAGGATAAAAGTATAATGAATAGCTGTTTCATCGAAGGGTAGCCAAATTAAACAATTCTGCGTGATCTGCATACAATTGCATTCACCCATATTACTTAAACAACAGTGTTAAATAATAGTAATTCAAATTTTTCTCATTTAATTACCATACCTTTGCCGCCGCTTCGCCGTATTTGGTGGAGCATATTTTATAAAAGTTCTTTTTAATGTTAATGAATTCTTTTTCGTCTTTCCCTATGCGGGAAGAACTGACGCGAGCTATTTCTGACCTTGGCTTTGAGACACCTACTCCTATTCAATTAAAAGTAATACCTCAACTTTTAGCAGAGCCGATAGATATAATTGGGCTTGCGCAGACCGGCACCGGTAAAACCGCTGCTTACGGTATTCCGTTACTTCACCATGTGGATGTATCGGTAAAACATATTCAATGCCTGGTGCTTAGCCCCACCCGCGAACTCTGTATGCAGATACAGGAGGAAATGACCAAGTATGGTAGCCATATGCGCGGCTTGCGTGTTACGGCCGTATACGGCGGTGTACCTATCAGCGGGCAGATACGCGAGGTGAAATCCAATCCACAGGTAATAGTGGCCACTCCCGGTCGCCTTATAGACCTGTTGGAGCGTAAGGTCGTGAACATGGATCACCTTCAGTACGTGGTACTGGATGAGGCTGATGAAATGCTGAACATGGGTTTCCGCGAGGATATAGACCTCATACTGAAGAATACACCTTCCCGCGAGCATACATGGCTTTTTTCGGCAACAATGAGTAATGAGGTACGTGGCATTGCCAAGCGCTTCATGAAGGACTGGAAAGAGTTCTCTGTGGCAGCGGCTAATACTACTAACGAGAATATTGACCACCAGTATTACGTGGCCAATCACCATAACAGGTTTGAAACACTGCGTCGCCTGCTCGATTTTACACCGGGTATATATGGTATCATATTTACCCGCACCAAGCAGGATGCACAGGAAGTATCTGAAAAGCTGATGAAGATGGGTTATCCTACCAGCCCGCTGCATGGCGATATGGACCAGAAGATGCGTAGCAAGGTAATGGAGCGCTTCAAAAGCAAAGCATTACAGTGTATCGTAGCTACAGACGTCGCGGCCCGTGGTATAGACGTAAATGACATAACCCACGTTATTAATTACGAACTGCCCGATGACCCGGAAGTATATACACACCGCAGCGGTCGTACCGCACGTGCCGGTAAATCCGGTATCTGTATGTCCATCGTATCTCCGAAGCAGATATCCAATATCCGCCAGATAGAACGTCTTGTAAAACAGAAGTTTCACAAGAGCGATATACCTGATGGTGCAGAGATAGTGCGCAAGAAAATGTTCTTCTACATGGAGCAGATAGCAAATGCAGAGCCACAGGCTGATTTTGCAAAGCTATACCGCGATCTGATACACGACCAGTTTGCTGATGTGGACAAGGACGAGCTGATACGCAAGCTCATATGGTTGCAGTTAAAAGACAGCATAGAAATATACCAGCATACTGAAGACCTGAATGCAGGTTACGACCGTAAGGAAGGTAACGACAGAAGCAGGGGCAACAGGTATGTGCGCCTCTTTATAAACCTGGGTGAGAAAGACGGGCTTAATGAGCAGAAGTTATTGCAGTTCATAATAGAATCTACAGACGTAGAACCTAATACTATAGACCGTATGACGGTACGTGATATGAGCAGCTTCTTCAACGTTCCCGGCGATGCAGCGGAATATATCATTGAACACCTGTCCAATAAGAAATTCAAAGGCCGCAAAGTGCGCCTTGAAGAAGCAGAGCAACGTAGTTTTGGCGGCGGTGGCGGCGAAAGCCGTGGCAGTGGTCGTCCAAAGCCACAGGGCGCCAGGTTCTCAGGAGATGTAAAATCTTATGGCCGTGGCCGTGATGGTGCAGGCGGTGGCGGTGGCTACAAAGGAAAACGTAAGTAAACAGACAATTTGAAAATTTGAGAATTTGAAAATGCTGCCTAAATGGGTGGCATTTTTGTTTACGAAAAAATGCCTCGCAAAATACGAGGCATTTTCAAATTAGCACATCTTCAAATTTTCAAATTAGTTAAACCTATCGTGCTGGTTATAAGTATCGTAAGTGTTCCACCATGCAGTTTCTTGCCACTGGCCGGCAAATGGCATGATAACAAGGGAAACCATGAAATTAGATGTTGACGCAAAGGTGAATGGTCCGTCTGTAAGAGTTGGTATTGCATGGTTTGCATCATACAGGTTTACATGACCGTATGAGTACATGAACCTGAATTTCCAGCACCAACCGGCAAAGAAGCCCAGGTCTATTTTAGCGTAAGGTGTAACACCAAGACCGTATCCATCATTAAAACCGCCTATTCCCTCAAGATAAGTGTAATTCAGCTGCGGCATGATGCCTGCACCAAACGCAGCACATAGTGCCAGGCGCTTGGACAATATAGCATCACAGCCCACTTTATAGGACACACCTAATG
>CAIJNJ010000231.1 GCA_903821975.1 uncultured Bacteroidota bacterium | reverse complement strand
TTAATTACTTCCTGCTTTTCTTTCTACCATCTTTCCTTATCTTTGGCTACTTATGGATATATCGCATCTGCTATTATACATTTTAGGGTGTATTCTGCTGATAGGTTTTTTTGCGGGTACGGAGATCGCCTTCATATCGGCCAATAAACTCAATATTGAGCTGCGCAAAAAACAGGGGAAATTCTCCGGGCAGATACTGGCCCGCTTCATGGAAAACCCTTCCGAATTCATAGGAACCAGCCTGGTGGGTGTAAATGTGCTGGTGGTGGTTTATGGCCTGCTGGCATCTGATGTTACTACCCAGATACTACACCGGTATCATATAGAACTCTCTGAATACCCCAAACTCATACTCGACACCCTTATAGCCACGATCGTTATCCTCATATTTGCCGAATTCCTGCCCAAAGCCATATTCCGGTCAAAAGCTGAGGCTGTGCTTACCATTTTCAGTGTGCCGATGCTGCTGATGTACTATATTTTTTACCCGGTGGCTAAAGTGTTTGTTTCTATTTCGGAATTCATATTAAAGTACCTCTTTAATGTGCGTATCAAGGACAACAAGCAGGTCTTTAACCGGGTAGACCTGGAACTGTTTGTGAAGCAAAGCATGCACGGACACGAAAGTGAGACCAGCGAAGTGAATGCCGAGCTCTTTGAAAATGCCCTTTACTTAGTGAATGTGCGTATACGCAAGTGTATGGTACCCCGCAATGAAATAGAGGGAATAGATGTAACGTCATCTATAACGGATGCACGGGCAAAATTCATAGATACCAAGCTCTCAAAGATAATAGTATATGACGATAGTATAGACAATATTGTAGGCTATATACACCACCTGGACCTGAACCGTAAGCCACACTCTATACGCGAGATTCTGCATACCATAACACCTGTGCCCGAGGCCATGAGTGCTGTGGACCTTATGAACAGGTTTACGAAGGAACGTAAAAGCATAGCCTGGGTTATAGATGAATTTGGCGGTACCGCCGGTATCGTGACAATGGAAGATGTGCTGGAAGAAATATTCGGCGACATTAATGATGAGTATGACGAACAGGAGCACGTAGAAAAACAGATATCAGAGAACGAATACATTTTTTCGGGAAGGCTGGAACTGGATTACCTCAACGAGAAATACGGGTTCTCCTTCCCTACTGATGAATCTGAGACCTTATCCGGCTACATTATTACCGAGCATGAAACGATTCCTAAGATCAAGGAGCGCATCATCCTGGGTAAGTATGAGTTTGATATATTGTTAGTGACGGATACACGCATTGAAACGGTGAAAATGAAAATACTGAAGTGATTAGCTGATTAGCTAATTTGATGATTAGCTGATGCTTGAAATTACTGAAGTGATTAGCTGATTAGCTAATTTGATGATTAGCTGATGCTGGAAATTACTGAGGTAATTAGCTAATTAGATGATTAGCTAATGCTGTAAATTACTGACGTAATTAGGTAATTAGCTGATTAGCTAATTTGATGATTAGTTGATGCTCTGAACTACTAGATTTGCTAGTTTTAAAAAATCACTAACAGGTCAAATATTCTTTCAAAATAATTAATTTAATTAACCTAATTAGCTAATCAGCTAATCATCAAATCAGCTAATCAATATGGTACAGCGTCCTTTCAACCTCAATAAATGGATAGATGAAAACCGTCATTTGCTAAAGCCACCGGTTGGTAACCAGAGCGTGTATAAAGACGCGGGCGACTTTATTGTGATGGTAGTAGGCGGCCCCAACAGCCGTAAAGATTTTCACTTCAACGAAGGTGAAGAACTTTTTTACCAGCTTGAAGGTGATATCGTTGTGCGCATACAGGAAGATGGTAAGATCGTAGACATTCCTATAAAGGCGGGAGATATGTTCCTGCTGCCGGGCCGCACCCCCCACTCTCCGCAAAGAGGGCCAAACACTGTGGGTCTGGTGATAGAAATAAAACGCAAAACAGAAGAGCTTGACGGCTTTATGTGGTTTTGTGAGAACTGCCATGAGAAACTATACGAAGAGTTTGCTAACATCACGGACATTGTTGCACAATTGCCGCCAATAATGAACCGCTTCTATAACGACGAAGAAAAACGTACGTGCAAAAAATGCGGAACGGTAATGCTTCCGCCAGGAAAATAGAAGGCAGTTGCAGTTGGCAGACGCAGATATAGCAGGCAATAATTTATTTCTATGTACGTTTTATTGCAAAAGCTATTTTATGAACAAGCTGATAATTTCATTTGCGGCCATAGCACTTTCACTCGGCGCGTGTAAAAAAGACACTACGTGCAGCAATACCGTTACCGTTACAGATGGCGGCACTTACTATAGTGTCTGTGGCAATTTTGCCGAGGTATCTGCCGGCCAACAAATATTAGCTGTAAACGTCGTCTTTTACAAAGGATCTTCCAAGTCATTCCTTGTAATAGGTGGATCCGGTTCTCCTTTTTTAATTAATCTCGAGGATAGCACGAATGTGAACGGCGTTGGCGATTATGCGCTGCCCACCACCGACTCTAATAATAACTACACGGACTATTATCATGGCGGACAAACCTATAAATGTTCTGGTGGTACACTCAGCGTGACACACTGTGATGCAAGTAACATAACCGGCACATATAAAATGAATGTCTTCAACGCTACCGAGAGCAAAACTATTTCCGGGACTTTCAATGCTATTAAGCCAGAGATCTTTGCGGTGAAATAGGTATGTAAAAAAAGCCCCCTGCAATAATGGAAGCAGGGGGGATAGGGTTATTCTCTAAAAAATGGTTCATAGGTTATAGGCAGGATAACTGGTTTTTGATATTTTGCTGGGTTGTTTGTAATAAGGTTGCAGTAACTACCAGGCCATTGTGCGGTATCACTCCCTGTTGCTCATAATAATACCATGTACCGTTTTTGTTAGTCATCACTATAAGCTGATAATTTAAACCGGCAGGCACTATGACAGTTTGGCCTTCGCTTATCAGGTTCATGGTGTTCGTTGTGACGGTATAACTCTGCCTTCCTAAATTCTGCTCAACACTGCTCATCACTGCGGTAAATGTATCATTAGGGTTATAGTGGCGGGTAATGTTTGGCAATACAAGAAACAGCTCGGTGTTAGTCGGATTGAACGTAGAATCAGGAAGAATAACACTTACGGTAGTTTTCGGCGAGTCACTCTGGTGAAAACAATCGCAATTTATCCAGTTAAAACTGGTGCAGGAATCAAAAATAAATAATGAGGTCTCATTGTGTGAATTGGTATCATTGCGGGTGCCGGATGAAACAGTGCCATTCCTTGACGTATCGCTCTGGGTCCAGGTTGCCACAGTAGCTGCATTGCTGGTACCACCGTAAAAGAGTGACATGGATGCCGAGGACGAAGTCCCATGTTTAAATGCTATGCCATATGTAGTCGGAAACACTGCAGTACCACTAAGTGTTGCTGTAATATTTACCTGACCGCCACTTTGCAATAATTGCCCGTTTGCCATTGTTGTGGCGCGGTTGCTGATCATATCTCCGGCCCTGTACATTTCTATCAATTTCACATTTATGGTCCCGCTGGTAATAATTTTACCGTCGGCGTCTTTAAACGAATTGGGATAAAAATGTATCATTGTTCCCTGGCTCGCATATAATATTGTTTCTTCTCCGGCGGGCACATTGAAATTTTCAGGATCGGACTTAAGTCCTGAGAATAGCTCATCCAGGCTCGGAGTGGCAATGACATGTGGTACCGGGCTATAAGATTTCTGGCAGGAAACTACGAGCATTAACCCGGCAATACCCACGATTGCGATGGAAAGGAATGTCTTTTTCATAAAGTTTGTTTTTGAGTTTAAAAAATGAGTTTTAATCGCTGTAAACATTGGTAAATGATGATGTAAAAGTAGACCCGCACCATATGTGGGAAATGCGTATAAATACCCGTTTTTAGAAATGGGTATATATACCTAGAGGATATAGGTATATATACCCAGATGTATTAAATCCCGGTCACAGAACTAAATTATCAAAGGAATTTTCGGGGCAGGTAAATCCGGTCCATCGATTGTGATGACGACACCACTTTGGACAAGCGTAAATAAAAAACTTTCCTAACTTCGGGCGGAATGAGTATTAAAGTAAAGATCATAAATGATCCGGTGTATGGTTTTTTGCGGATACCGGAACCGGAATTGATGAAAGTCATTGACCACCCGTGGTTTCAGCGGCTGAGGAATATTAAGCAAATGGGACTTGCGCACCTGGTATACCCGGGGGCTACGCATACCCGCCTGGCGCATTCGCTGGGCGCATGCCACCTTATGGGAAAGGCGCTGGATGAGCTGAAAACAAAAGACATTACCTCTGATAAAGATGAATATGTGGCTGCACGACTTGCTGCGCTGCTGCATGATATAGGGCACGGGCCTTTTTCACATTCTCTCGAAAATACCCTGGTGGGCGTGCACCACGAAAAAATATCGCAGCTCATTATGCACCGCATGAATGATGAGATGGGCGGCCTGCTGGAAAAAACGATACAGATATACGACCATTCCTATCCGCGCAAATACCTGCACCAGTTGGTATCGAGCCAGATGGACGTGGACCGCATGGACTATCTGAACAGGGACAGTTTTTATACTGGTGTATCTGAAGGGGTAATTGGCTATGACCGTATACTGCAGATGCTTACCGTGCAGGACAATGAGCTGATGGTGGAAGAAAAGGGCGTCCACTCCGTAGAAAAATTCATTATTGCCCGCAGGCTTATGTACTGGCAGGTATACCTGCACAAGACAGTGCTGGGGGCAGAAATGCTGCTGATCAATATTTTAAAAAGGGCAAAAGAGCTGGCACAACGGGGGCAGGAACTATTTTCCACGCCGGCATTAAACTATTTCCTGTACAGGCATCTAACGGAGGAGGATTTCCGTAACGACCCTGAACACTTATATAAATTTTTGCAACTGGATGATAATGACCTGATGGTGTCTATAAAAATATGGCAAACGCATGACGATAAAGTACTATCTACATTGTGTAAAATGCTTATTTTGAGGAAACTTTACAAAGTTTCGCTCAGTTCTGAATCTTTGGCAAGCATTTTGGGGGAGAAAAGGAAATTAGCCAAGAACATGTTGGGATTAAATGACGAAGAATTGAAATATTTCGTATTTACCGGTGTTACGTCTAATAGTACCTATAATATTAATGACGAACTGATAAAAATAGAGACAAAAAGCGGAGCGGTAAAAAACATTACAGAAATAGATGATTCATTAGTTAATCAAACACTTGCCAGAGCGGTACATAAAAACTACATTTGCTACATACAGTAATCATAAGTCGTAAGTCGTGAGTCATAAGTTGCAGGCTGTAAATTATAATTGTAAGTTGTGGGCTGCGGATATAGTTGATGATTTATAGATGTTAGAAAAAGTAAATAATGAGCGTGTGTTAAGAATATGAACGAAAGAAACCAAAATTAGACAATGCAGTTTACAGCCCAGCAAATAGCTACCCTGATACAAGGCAAACTGGAGGGAAACCCCGATGCTAAAGTAAGTGATGTGGCAAAGATAGAGGAAGCGGATAGCGGCTCGTTGTGTTTTATTTCAAACCCCAAGTACGAAGAATATCTCTATACCTCCAAAGCATCCATAGTTATTGTTAACGAATCGCTGGAGTTGACCCGGCCCGTTAGCCCTACGCTGATACGTGTAAAAGACGCATATAGCGGCTTTGCATTTTTACTTGAAAAATATAACGAGATCATCTCCGGCAGCGGCAAGACAGGCATTGAACAACCATCTTACGTGGCGCCGACAGCTAACATAGCAAAGGATGTATACATAGGCGCATTCTCTTACATAGGTGAAAATGCAGTGATAGGTAATGGTGTAAAAATATATCCCGGATGCTATATTGGTAACAATGTGGTAATACATGACAACTCAAAGATCTATTCAGGCGTAAAGATATATGACGACAGCCGCCTTGGTTGCCGGGTGGTGATACATTCGGGCACGGTGATAGGTGGCGACGGCTTTGGCTTCGCCCCGCTTAATGATGGCACTTATAAAAAAATACCACAGATAGGCAATGTGATCATTGAGGATGATGTGGAAATAGGCGCCAATACTACCATAGATCGCGCTACTATGGGCTCCACTATCATTCGCAAAGGTGTGAAACTGGACAACCTGATACAGGTGGCCCACAACGTGGAGATAGGTGAAAACACGGTGATAGCGGCACAGACCGGCATCTCCGGCAGCACAAAAGTGGGCAAAAACTGTTCTATTGGCGGGCAGGTAGGCATCGTAGGGCATATACACATTGCAGATGGCACCCGCATCAACGCACAGAGCGGATTGTCGAAGTCCGTTATCAATACAAATGTGACCCTGAACGGCACGCCTGCCTTTGAATATAAAAGTTCATTAAAAAGTCAGGCAATTTTTAGAAATTTGCCTGAACTACAGCAACGCCTTCAGAAACTGGAAGAAACTGTACAGGAATTAACCGCATTATTAAGTACGCAAAACCTGGAATATAAAAAGTGAGTGAAGACATTTTAATTAAACCGGAAAGCAGAAAAAAAACAGACACATTGCATTCGACCAATAACAGTCAAAACCAGCAAACACTCAAAGGGTCTGTTACGCTGCATGGAGTAGGATTACATACAGGCACAAATGTGACGATGACCATGAAGCCGGCAAGCCCCGGCTATGGTATCCGTTTCCAGCGGGTAGACCTGCCCGAAAAGCCAATTGTAAAGGCAGATGTTGATTTTGTAGTGGACACATCCCGCGGCACAACCATTGATTATAACGGCGCAAGGGTAAGCACCATTGAACATACTATGTCGGCCCTGGTAGGTCTGGGTATAGACAACGTGCTCATAGAAATGGATGGCCCTGAAGTGCCTATTATGGACGGCAGCGCACGCCAGTTCATGGATGCCATACAGAGCGCCGGCATACAGGAGCAGGACGCAAGGCGTATCGTTTACTCCATTGATACCAACATCCATTACTACGACCCGGTGAAGAACGTGGACATGCTGGCCGTTCCATCAACAGAATACCAGATAACCACGCTGATAGATTTTAACTCGCCTGTACTGGGCACACAACATGCCGCATTAAAGCACATTTCCGAGTTCAGGGAACAGATAGGCCCATGTCGCACATTTTGTTTCCTCCACGAGTTGGAATACCTGCTTGATAACAACCTGATAAAGGGTGGTGACCTGAGCAATGCCATAGTAGTGGTAGATAAAATAGTGAGCGACGAAGAACTGCAAAGGCTCGCAGGCATCTTCAACAAACAAAAGATAGAAGTAAAACAGGAAGGCATACTCAACAATATACAACTGCACTATCCTAACGAACCCGCACGCCACAAGTTGCTGGACGTGATAGGTGACCTGGCGCTGGTGGGGCATTCTATCAAGGCCCACATCATTGCCAGCAGGCCGGGCCATGCATCCAACGTGGAGTTTGCGAAGAAGATAAAGCAGTATATCAAAAAGAACAAACACCCCTCTGACATACCACACTACCACCCTTCCCAGCAGGCCATCTACGATATTTCGCAGATAGAAAAAATATTGCCGCACAAGTTCCCGTTCCTGTTCGTTGATAAAATAATAGAGCTGAGCGATAACCACGTGGTGGGTATAAAGAATGTTACTTTCAATGAACATTTTTTCCAGGGCCATTTCCCCGGCAACCCGGTAATGCCCGGTGTGCTGCAGATAGAAGCGCTGGCACAAACAGGCGGTATACTGGCACTTAACAATATCAGGGACAGGGAAAACTACGATACCTACTTCCTGAAAATAGATAAGGTACGTTTTAAACAACTGGTGCGCCCCGGCGATACCCTGATACTGAAACTGGAATTACTGAGCCCGATACGCAGGGGCATCTGCGAAATGAGAGCGGCTGCATATGTCGGAAATAAACTTGCTACCGAAGCAGAGCTGGTAGCGCAAATCGTAAGAAAAGATAAAAAATGATCCACCCGCTTACATACGTCCACCCGGACTCTAAAATAGGTCCTAATGTAAAGATCGATCCGTTCACAACTATCCACAAAAATGTGGAGATAGGTGAAGGTACATGGATAGGATCTAATGTTACCATAATGGAAGGCGCGCGCATAGGCAAGAACTGCCGCATTTTCCCGAGCTCGGTAATATCAGCAATACCACAAGACCTGAAATTCAAAGGAGAAGATACGCTTTGTATCATTGGTGATAATACCACCATACGCGAATGTGTGACAATAAACAGGGGCACCGCTGACCGCAACATGACCAAGATAGGCAACAACTGCCTTATCATG
>CAIJNJ010000230.1 GCA_903821975.1 uncultured Bacteroidota bacterium | reverse complement strand
TAACTGTTTAATGCCAAAATCAAAAAGCATACCCAGAGCAAATATGATTATCTGCAATGCAAATATCCTATCTAACTGGTTATATTTATCACATTTAAAAAGTAATACACCTAAGCCACCGTCCGCCATTGATTTTGCTTCCGCTACAGTCATTACTAGCCAAGCCATTGCAAAATTGGATGCTATTGCTTCTAATACATAATCTGCTTTACCATAAACAATCACTTCAAACAATTGTTCCCATTTATTGTAACGTAAAGTTGTCCATAAGTCATATTCCTTCTGCGCTATCCTATCTATCATAGAGGTTAAAGACAGAGTGAAAAAAGGCACAATACTGAATGTAAGTATTGCTACTTTAACCTTATCAGCATCATGTAACAAGGTCATAAATACAAATATGAACCCCAGTAAAGACATAAACCTTAGTTTAACTACAAATTGAACTAATGGTTTGAAAAACGAAGTAGTATATAAATAGCTTAGTAAGGTTGCTATTACTATGCTTATTAGCATAGATTTGAGTGTAAGAAAAAAACTAGCAAGCACATCAAAGTAAAAATCATTGGTAGTCAAAAAACCTTTAAGAGCAGATCCTATTTCCGAAAATGTGGGCCACAGTGCAGGTGCCCCGTGCCAAAATGCTGCAAATATCATAACCCACGCTACAAGTATTCCGATGTATGTTTTTTTATCAACATCGTAAAATGGCGTAAATACCGATTTTATAAATTTCATGTTTAAAATTTTATTTAGATTAAAAAAAAGTAGGTGAGTAATCTTTTACGACTACCCACCTACTATTTGTTAGGTAGCGAGTATGAAATACTAATGACCCTGGATTATCTCCACACATCTGTTTCTTTCATCGCTCTTATTGCCATTAGTTACAGCGATAGGTTCGCCGGAACCACACCCTTTTACCTGTATTCTGTCTTCGGATAAACCCTTATTATGTAGATAATGTTTTACCGCATTGGCCCTATCTTCGGATAGCGACTGATTGTGTGCGCCATTGTCTTTAGCATCACCCAAATCATCAGTATGTCCATAAACGAACACTGTAAGCGCATTTTCAGACTGAACGGTAGAGTTAAAAATATCATCCAATATCGGATAAGAAGACTTATCAATTACAGAACTGTTTAGTCCAAATTTGATATTATACGCTTTCTTAGACACCTGGTCAGTTACGATATTACCTTTGGCATAAGTAGCGGTTGATGCTTCTGTTTTGCCTTTTGCAAGTTCACCGTTTTCATTGATTACTGCTTTCAGGTAACTGAAATCTACTATATCATCATAATTAGCCATGCCATTCATTTGTTCAGGGTACAACTTAGTTAAGATTTTACCGAACATTTCATATGTTACTCTGTAACGGTCAAGTGGTTTGGCCTCGTTGCCCATACCTACTATGGTTGCTGCATCTGCTAAGTTAAAAGACTGACTACCACCGAGATAAACTTTATTTTGTTTCTTGTCAGGTTCAGTAGAACCCAAATAATAAGTCTTCCAATAGTTAGCATCGCCTTCTTTATAAACAACTGCTGATACCCTTGCTGCAAAATCCAAAGCATCACTAAATGAACGCACCTGGTCACCTGCTAAGCCTAAGGCTTTAATAATTGCTTTCATTTTATCAGGATGCGCATCGGCCCATGCTCCGTCAATTATAGACATACAAGGCATCTGCATTGTATAATCCGCTGTACTCGCAAGACGTGTATAACCACCTTTCTTTTTGGCAATGGTCACATCTGCGGGCGTCCACGTAGTAAACGCATCACACTCTAATGTGTGTTTTGAGCCAGGT
>CAIJNJ010000229.1 GCA_903821975.1 uncultured Bacteroidota bacterium | reverse complement strand
CATCATTGATGATCACATTTACTGCCTTGTTGTTTAGCTTTCCGGGCACCATTGCAGGGGCATTAATCAATACCGCATCTATTTCCGAATCGATCTTTTTCTTTAGCTTATCGGGTATGTCCGTTCTCTGACCGGTATAGTATTTGTAATAAACCACCTTCCCTTTTGTATTTATAACAATGTCGGCAACCGGCAGTGTGTACAGGCCATCGGGTAATTGTGATAATTCTTTTGAAAGTTTCTTTACTACATACACATAAATTGACGAGTTTTTCCCGATTGGTTTAGGCAGATCGGTTATTTGATCCGTGTTATAGATTGGTTGCCCATTTATCTTTTGAGGACAAGGTTTGCTTGCCATTGCTTTCATTACGTTAAGACCTGTAACAGGGTCGTTGACTATAATTGTATCGTACGTAGACGTAGACATTTCAAATTTATTCCCACGGTAGGTAACAATATTCCCGGTGGTAACAAACTTTTGTGCGAAACTAGCCGGCGATGCCCCTGTCAGCAACAAGACAATAAGCAGGAATACATTTTTTACTGTTGCCATATTGTTCAAATTATTCAAGGTGAATAAGTTTATGGTCCTTTATTTCTATGCGCAAAGTTTGTTCATCTCCGAAATGGGAAATAAATACATTCACCGGTTTTCCATTTAGTTTGCCGGGTATCATAGCAGGTGGGGTGCTAAGTATCTTGTCCACGGCTGTTTTAATTTCTTTTTGCAACTTATCGGGAACATCATTTATGCCGTGAATACCATTAAAGCGATAGTAAACCAGTACGCCTTTGGTGTTTATTACAACACTATTGAATTCGAAGTTGTATACACCATCAGGGAGCTTTCCCAATTGTTTTGATAATTTCTTTAACAGGAAGATATTAAGTGGTGGGTTTTTCCCAACAGGTTTTGGCTGCGTTGTTATTTCCAGGTCCCAATATATACGTTGCCCGTTTATCTTTTTAGGAATGGATATATCTGAAATTACTTTTTGTACTTCTGTGTTTGTAACCGGGTCTGTCAATGTTATTGTATCGACTCTTTCGGACAGTTCAAATTTATTTCCATGGTAGGTAACAAACTTTTGTGCGAAGCTACCGGAAGGAATGCAGGTAGCTAACGCCAGGACAATGAGCGGAAGTATGTTTCTTACCGTTGTCATACAATGCCTTTTTAGGGACTGAATACTTCTATAAATATACAATTTATGGTGTAGACAATAAAGCCGCCCATCGGGCGGCTTTGTATATTGTAATAACAGTCTTTGGATTTTATTCCGGGCTATTGTTAGTTGCCCTTAAACTTCTTCACAGCTTCCGTCAGCCTTGGCACTACTTCCATGGCATCGCCGAGCACGCCGTAGTCGGCAGCTTTGAAGAATGGCGCTTCGGGATCTTTGTTGATAACGACTATGGTCTTGGAGCCATTTACACCGGCAAGGTGTTGTATGGCACCTGATATACCCACTGCTATATACAGGTTAGGGCGAATGGTACCACCTGTCTGGCCTACGTGCTCATTGTGCGGGCGCCAGTGGCTGTCTGCCACAGGGCGGCTGCATGCAAGTGCTGCACCCAGTTCCTTAGCAAGCGCTTCCAGCACATACCAGTTTTCCGGGCCTTTAAGACCGCGGCCTCCGCTCACTACCAGTTCGGCCTCGCTCAGCGGCACACTGCCACTTGCCTTGCTGGTCTCTACCACCTTTACAGAAAAGTCTTTATCTTCAAAAGCCACGTCCAGGTTTTCCACTGTTGCGCTGCCTTCTCCTTTCACTACGGCAAAAGTATTGGGCATGAGTGTGATCACCTTTACATCGCTGGTAACATTCACGAAAGCAAACGCCTTACCGCTGAATACGTTTTTCTTTACCACGAAACCTTTTGAAAGATCAGGGTAAGAAACGGCACCTGCCACAAGGCCGGCCTTAAGACGTGCAGCGAGGCGTGGAGTAACCGCCTTGCCCACAGTATCATGCAGCCCCACGATCACCTTGGCGCCTTCTTTCTGCGCAGCGGCAAGCATCACCTTGGTATATGCACGGCTGTTAAACTCATTGAGCCTTGTATCTGTGGTATGCAGCACCTTTGTAGCGCCATACTGGCCCAGGCCCTGCATGTTGGCATTATCGGCATCACCTACAGCCACCGCGGTAACGGTAGTGCCAAGGCCCTTCGCGATATTAGCAGCATATTGTACCGCCTCAAGGGATTTCTTCTTGAATACCCCGCCTGAATGTTCAACTAAAACGAGAACTGACATATAGTTAAAGAGTTAAAAAAGTTAAAAGGTTAATTGGGAAGTAGGTTGATAACGCATGCATTTTCAAATTTTCAAATTCACACATTTTCAAATTAATTTAGATCACCTTCGCTTCTTCATGCAGCAGCCTTACCAGCTCATCCATGTTTTCTGCGGGTACCATCTTCACACCTTGCTTTGCAGGTGGCAGCTCATAAGCTACTATACTGCTCAGTGTATCTATAGCTGCAGGTGGAACCACTTTTAGCGGCTTGGTGCGTGCAGCCATAATGCCGCGCATGTTAGGTATGCGTGCTTCTGCCACACCCTTCTGGCAACTGATCACTACAGGCAGGTTGCAACTGTCTGTTTCTTCGCCGCCTTCTATCTCTCGCTTCACGGTAGCTACTCCGCCTGCCACATCTATCTTCGACGCAAAGCCTATGTAATTCATATCCAGCAGTTCGGCCACCATAGCGCCCACACTGCCGTTGTTATAATCTATACTTTCTTTGCCGCACAGCACGAGGTCGTAGCCTACGGTCTTTGCATATTCGGCTATCTGCGCCGCCACTGCATAAGTGTCGTTGCTGTCGGTGTCTATACGGATGGCCTCATCACCACCAAGCGCGAGCGCTTTGCGGATCACCGGCTCGGCATCAGCCTTGCCAACGGTAATAAGATGCACATCTGTGGCTACACCAGCTTCTTTCAGTTCCAGCGCGCGCACTATACCATACCATTCGTCATACGGATTGATGATGAATGTTACACCCTGTGTGCTGAAATGTGTGTTGTTATCGGCAAACGCGATCTTGGTAGTGGTGTCAGGCACCGGGCAGATACAAACTAATATTTTCATGCTAATTCAAAATTCAAAAGTAAAAAATCAAAATGTGTGCTTCGGTACGTGATAAAAGGGAGTGCAAAAGTAGGCAAAAAAGAGTGATTGTATAGAGAAACCCATTACAAATCTATAAAACCTCTTTACAACCCATTATACTGTTTATTGCATGGATTTTTGTTTAAACTTACACCATCAGTATATTTCAAAAGTATGAATTATAGCCACAAAGTGGCGGAATATTATAGCGAATGGGCAAAGCCCTTCGAGAAAAATGTATGAGCACGGATAAGCCCTGAAAGGGCGTAATCTGTGAACGATGGGTGATAGCCCATCGGGATAATAGGTTTCTAAAAACTAAAGAATATGGGGCAATCGCTCGTAACAAACTATGTGCATATCGTATTCAGTACTAAACACAGGGAGCCGCTGATATATCCGCCTTTTGAAGCTGAACTGCATAGTTACCTTGGTGGTATCTGTAAAAAACATGAATGCCATCCTATTAAAGTAGGTGGCCATACCGATCATATCCATATCCTCTGTATGTTATCCAAAAAGATCGCTTTGATGAAATTACTTGAGGAAGTGAAATCCCATTCGTCGAAATGGGCGAAAACAAAAGGGGAGTATCTGAAAGACTTTTACTGGCAGGATGGCTATGGCGCATTTTCTGTAAATCCTTCGGAGGTGGATGCCGTGATGGCATATATTGCGAATCAGCAAGAACATCATTCCCAAAGAACATTCCAGGATGAATACAGGCTTTTCCTGAAAAAGTACAATGTGGAATATGATGAGCGATATGTGTGGGATTAAGGGTCGTGCCGCGGTATAATCTCACAGGGCTGCACCCTGTGTTATCGTATAACGCCCTTTCAGGGCTGTGAGATATGAGTTTGTGTTTACAGGGCTATGCCCTGTGTTAATGTATGATGCCCTTTCAGGGCTTTGAGGTATTTGAGTGATGTACTGAGGCTGCATGTGCCATTGGATTCAAAAATTTTAAGCAAAGAAAAAGGAGCCCGAAAGCTCCTTTTATTATAGTTTAGTATTGATGTTCTTATTTGGCAGCGTTCAGCTTATCGTTCATGTCGCTGTCTACGAGTATACGGCCGCAATGTTCGCATACAATGATCTTTTTGTGCTGGCGAATTTCGCTCTGGCGTTGTGGTGGTATCACGTTAAAGCAACCGCCGCAGCTATCACGAACGATAGGCACTACAGCCAGGCCATTGCGGTAGCTGGTGCGTATGCGCTCATATGCAGTAAGCAGGCGTGGGTCCACTTTTTCTTTAGCTTCGTCAGATTTTTTAGCAAGCAGCTTTTCTTCTTTCTCCGTATCGGTAGTGATCTTCTCCAGTTCCTTGCGTTTTACTTTAAGAGCGCTTTCCACTTCGGCAACTTTTTCTTCTGCCTTGATGCGTGCGTTCATACGGTCTTTCAGCTCGTAATTGGCATCCTTCACATGCTTTTCGTTAAGCTTCACTTCGAGTTCCTGCATTTCAATTTCTTTATTGATCGCTTCAAACTCGCGGTTGTTCTTTACGTTGTCCTGTTGCTTTTCATATTTTTTTATCAGCGCCTGTGCTTCTTTCTTGGCAGCGGTCTTAGCTTCCATAAAAGAGTTCATGCTGTTGATCTCGGCGTCGATATTAGCAACGCGGACCTGCAGGCCTTCGATTTCATCTTCAAGGTCTTTTACCTCCATTGGTAATTCGCCCTTCAGCGTATGGATCTCATCGATCTTCGAGTCGATCTTTTGCAATGCGAGGACGGCGGTGAGCTTTTCCTCAACTGAAAAGTCTTTTACTGTAGCCATTAGTGGAAATATTTTACAGGATTGGTATTAATATTTGATAAAAGGATTGCAAATGTAGGAAATTTTTCCTTAAGAATAGCCTCAAATATTTCGGAGGTGAACTGCTCGCTTTCGTAATGCCCCACATCAGCTATTATAATTTTTCCTTCTGCGTCGAAAAACTGGTGGTATTTATAGTCACCAGTAATGAATATATCGGCCCCGGAGCGTATAGCTTCAGGCAATAGAAAGCTGCCGGAGCCTCCACACAAAGCCACCCGCTGCACCGTCCGCCCCCGCAGGGCAGTGTGGCGTATGCATTCTGTTTTCATTTGTTTCTTCACATGGGCCAGGAAATCACCCTCCGCCATAGGCTGCGGCAACATACCTACCATACCGGCGCCAATCTGTTGGTTGGTATTACTAAGAGGTATGAGCTCATAGGCGACCTCCTCATATATATGATTTATAAATAATGCCTGCAATACTGCCCTTTCGGCGTGCTTTTCTACCAGCACTTCTATTTTCACTTCGTCTACGGATTCACGTTCGCCTCCTGCCTTGCCGATAGCCGGGTTAGCACCTGCCCCGGGCCGGAAGGTGCCTGTGCCGCTGGTATTAAAGCTGGCCTCGTGGTAATGGCCCACCTGCCCGGCACCTGCTGCAAAAAGCGCATTGCGTACCTTATCGGCCATATGGATGGGAGCATAAGTGAATAACTTGCTGAGGGTACTGCCTTTTGGTTCCAGTATTGTAGTATTAATAAGGCCTAGTTTTTCCGCTATTTTGGCGTTGACACCTGCATACATATTATCAAGGTTCGTATGGGCGGCGTATAAAGTAATATCGTATTTTATTGCCTTCAGGATGATACGCTCCACATAGTTGCGCCCGGTGAGCTTCTTTATACCTGAGAATATGACCGGGTGGTGGGAAACGACCATGTTACAGCCACGGGCTATTGCTTCATCAAGCACAGCTTCGGTAACATCGAGGCTGATAAGCACGCCGGTTGCAACTGCGCCGGGATCACCCACCTGGACACCTGCGTTATCATAACTTTCCTGGTAAATGGGCGGTGCAACGGCCTCTATTGCCTGTATTATGTCTTTTATGAGCATATTTCCTGCTTTGGGGAGACTAATTTACGCAGCATTAACCGTATTTAACCTGAATTATTTCAGAGGCACGGTATTTACCGCCAATTTTGCACCTGCGATAACATAAAGTTTTTATTAAAAACCAGAGGATTAACACAATTTTATTTTTTCAATCACTAATATTGCAGCCAGTTTGAAGTGATGGCAAAGACACGCATAATTATTTTTCAGATTTTAGGCATCGTCTCGTTGCTGTTCGGCTATTTTCTCAGCGACCAGCCTGATAGCTTGTCTGTAATGCATTTTGATCCGAACCCGGTTTGCCCGTCCGTTTTTTCCAAAGCCAGCCATACAACAGATAACAGCGTTTCTTTCCAGGTATCTTCTACATCGCACAACAATAACACCCGTAAGACGAGCGTACCTAAGTATATGTCTTATGATATAACACCGGTATGCAGGAACGCTTACCAATACCATCCTTATAATACCGTTTCACATGATTTTCCGTTACCGGAAAATTATGACTACCTGTTTTACGAAGAGATCAATCCTCCGCCTCCCAAGGGATTAGCATAATATGCGCAGCTCTGATTTTGTGCCGCGCCTTATCCAACAGATCAAATAACCTTAAAATCATTTGCATGCTTCATAACAAGCTTGCAAAAAGTATATGCATCTTATGTTGTGTATATTTTTTGCAGACAAATATAACTTACGCACAGGGTCAGTCCGGCCAGCCAACCACAGATACACTGAGGGTGGACCTGAAGCAGGCTGAAAAAATGTTCCTGGATAATAACCTGCAGTTGCTGGCGCAGAAATATAGCATAGACAGCGCAAAAGCAAATATCATTACCGCAAAGCTGTTTGACAACCCGGAGTTTGACTACAGCAGCGGTTTGTATGACCAGTCGGCAAAAAAGTTCTTTGACTATACTTATAATAATGGCGAAGTATCTATGCAACTGAGCCAGCTGATAAAAACGGCAGGCAAGCGGAACAAGAACATACAACTGGCTAAAACCGGCGCTGTGCTCACGGAATACCAGTTCTCTGACCTGCTGCGCACACTGCAATATACACTGCGCAATGACTTTTATAACATTTATTACCTGCAGCAGACACAAAGGGTATATGATATAGAAATAACCTCATTGCAGAAGACAAGCACCGCTTATGCAGAGCAGGTTGAGAAAGGGAATATCTCTAAAATGGACCTGCTGCGTATACAATCACAGTTGTATACACTACAGGCGGAACTGGTAACACTGCAAAATAACATAGATGATGTGCAGAGTGAATTCAAGCTATTGCTGAGGGCAAAAGCAACGATCTATATATTGCCGCAAACCAGGCAGGCAGATGATAAACAAATGTCGGTGCTGAATGTGCCTTACCAGTCGCTGGTAGACAGCGCCTATAAAAACAGGTATGATCTGAAAATGGCGACTACCAATGTCACATTCAACGAGCAAAATCTTGCATTGCAAAAAGCACTGGCCGTACCTGACGTTACACTTAATGTAAGTTATGACCGGTTGGGCAGCTATGTGATGAACTACAACGCAATTGGTTTCGGTATACCGCTCCCGTTTTTTAATCGTAACCAGGGAGCTATAAAGCAGGCGAAGATAGGTATCCAGTCGAGCCAGGTGCAACTGGAAGGCATGAAGGATGCAGTAGAGAGCCAGGTGTCTAATGCATACCTCGCGGCTGTACGTGCCGAAAAATTGCTTAACTCCTTCGATCCGAAGTTTGAAGAAAATATCAGTTACATCATAGGCGAGGTTACCAAAAACTTCGAGAAGCATAACATAAGCATCCTGGAGTTTACCGATTTCTATGACTCTTATAAACAAAATGTTGTACAGCTCAATAATCTCCGCTATAACCGGATGAGCCAGCTGGAGCAATTGAATTTCACAACCGGAACACGCATATTTAACAAATAAAAATCATTATATGTTTTCGCATCGCGCAAAATTAAGTGTGTATTGTATTTTATTATCGGGCGGCCTGCTGGGTTTGCTGTCGTGTGGTCAGAAAGCTGCGAACAGCGAGGGCGACCGCACAACCTATGAAATACCGGACTCGCTGTTAAAAACACTGGTAATAGATACCGTTAAAATATCGAACATTACCAACTCGATAAAGTTTAACGGGGTCATAGATTTTAACCCGGACAAGGTGGCCAACATATTCCCGCTGATAAGTGGTAATGTGCAGAACATAAAGGTGCAGCTTGGCGATTACGTAAAAGCAGGACAGGTACTAGGCACTGTAAAAAGCTCGGAGATAGCTAACTATAATGCAGCCCTCATAAATGCAGAGGCTAATGTGAAACTTACAGCCGCACAACTGGCGCGCACAGAAGATATGGCCAAAAGCGGCCTGGCTTCACAGGTAGACGTGACCTCAGCTAAAGTAAATCATGAGCAGGCACTGGCAGCAAAGACCGCAGCTGAAAAAATACTCAGCATCAACGGCAACAGCCTTAACGGGGAGTACATGATCAAATCGCCGATAGATGGTTTTATCGTGCAGAAAAATGTGACGAACGGTATGTCGATCCGTTCAGACAACAGCACAAGCCTGTTTACCGTATCAGATCTTAAAGAGGTATGGGTACAGGCCAATGTATATGAAGCGAACATAGACAAAGTACATGAGGGCGATGAAGTAGATGTGGCCACGATCACTTATCCCGATAAAGTATTTACCGGAAGAATAGATAAGCTGATGAACACGCTTGACCCTACCAGTCGTGTAATGAAAATGCGCGTGGTATTGCCAAATCCGAACTACATGCTGAAGCCGCAGATGTTTGCTACAGTAACCGTGAATAACGGTCTGAAACAGCAGGCGATATCAGTCCCCAGCCAGGCATTGATATTTGATAACAGTCAATATTATGTGATCGTTTATAAAAACCAGAAAGATGTGAAAATACGGTCTGTAGACATCATCAGTTCCAATGGTAAGACTACATACATTAAGAGCGGTATAGAACCCGGAGAAATGGTGATAGGCTCCCAGGCAATACTTATTTACGGGGCACTAAATAATTAGTTAACAGGCTTTCTAAAGAATTTATAATGAATAAGATTCTTAAAGGGATTATAGGGTTTTCGCTTAAAAACAGGTACTTCATTTTATTCTGTGCACTGATACTGGTAGTGGCCGGTATCATCACGTATAAAAGTATGCCTATTGAAGCATTCCCTGACGTAACAAATACTGAAATAAGCATCATCACCCAATGGCCGGGCCGCAGCGCGGAAGAAGTAGAAAAATTCATCACTATTCCTATAGAAATTGCGATGAATCCTGTGCAGCGAAAAGTAAGCCTGCGTAGTACCAGTATCTTTGGACTATCGTATGTGAAACTGATCTTTGATGATGATGTAAAAGACCCTGAGGCGCGGCAACAGGTAATGAATTTGCTGCAAAACGCCAACCTGCCTCCGAATGTACAGCCCTCTGTGCAGCCGCCAACAGGCCCTACGGGTGAGATATACCGCTATACGCTGGAAAGCAAGACGCGTGATGTGCGCGAACTCAAAACAATGCAGGACTGGGTGATAGACCGGCAGCTGCGCTCTGTACCGGGTGTGGGTGATGTTACCTCCTTTGGTGGCAAAACAAAAACTTACGAGATCCAGGTGGACCCTGAAAAGCTGACATCGCTTGGCATTACGCCGCTTGATGTATTTACAGCCGTTCAGAAAACGAATATCAATATAGGCGGGGACATGATCGTGCGTAATAACCAGGCGTTTGTGGTGCGTGGTATAGGCCTGCTTAATGATATCAACGAAATCGGGAACATCGTTATCAACAATACAAGCGGCGTGCCCGTATTGGTGAAGGATGTGGCGCAGGTGACGGTGTCCAACATACCCCGCCTGGGTTGGGTGGCACGTGCCAACGGCCTTGCAGATTCTGCAGGCACGCGACTCTTTACCGATGAGAAAGATGTTGTTGAAGCCATCGTGGTAATGCGTAAGGGCGCTAACCCTACAGAAGTGGTAACAGCCATCAAAGAGAAAGTGGAGAAACTGAACAACGGCATCTTACCGCGCGATACCCGCATTGTACCATACTATGACCGTTCCGACCTTACGGAGTATGCAACGCATACTGTAACACATAACCTTGCGGAAGGTATCATACTGCTTACATTGCTCGTATCCCTGTTCATGTTCAACTGGCGTACAACACTCATTGTTTCTATCATTATTCCTTTGGCGCTGCTGTTTGCGTTCATCTGCCTGCATTTAATGGGCATGTCTGCAAACCTGCTGTCGCTGGGTGCGGTGGACTTTGGTATTATCATTGACGGTGCGGTAGTGATGGTGGAGGGCATGTTCGTGATACTGGATGAACGGGCTCATGGTATAGGCATGGAGCGGTTTAACAAGCTGGCGAAATTCGGGCTGATAAAGAAGAATGGCGCCGTACTGGGTAAGGCTATCTTCTTTGCAAAGCTGATCATCATTACGGGGCTGCTGCCCATCTTCGCATTCCAGAAAGTGGAAGGAAAAATGTTCTCGCCGCTGGCATACACACTTGGCTTTGCGTTAATAGGTGCACTTATTACCACGCTTACACTTGTACCGGTGCTTATCAGTATGCTGCTCAATAAGAATGTACATGAGCGGCACAACCCCGTTGTGCACAATCTTTCCCGGTTCATGCTGGGTGGCTTTACGAGGGCGTACAGGCATAAAAAGCTCGTTATTCCATTGTCTATACTCATTATGGTGATAGGACTGTTCTCGTTCCGTTTTTTAGGTTCTGAATTTTTGCCTGAGCTGAATGAAGGGTCTATATGGCTGAGGGTACAAATGCCGTATAGTATATCACTTGAAAAATCGGTCGAAGTTTCCACACAAGTCCGGAAAATATTGATGCAGTTTCCGCAGGTGAAATATGCCGTGTCGCAAACAGGGCGCCCTGATGATGGTACGGATGTGGCGGGCTTCTATAACAATGAGTTCTCCGTAATGCTGTACCCCGAAGATGATTGGAAACCCAAGATGAGCAAGGACGAACTGATAAAGCAAATGAACGACAAGCTCTCTGTGATACCGGGCGCCGATCTGAACTTTTCACAGCCGATCATGGATAATGTGGAGGAAGCAGTGTCGGGTGTAAAAGGCTCGATATGTGTAAAAGTGTACGGGGACTCGCTGAATTATATGGAGGAAAAGGTGAACGAGGTGAATAACATACTGAGAGGTGTGAGCGGTATTACAGACCTTGGTGTGATCCATAACATAGGACAACCGGAACTGGATGTGAACCTTGACCAGCAGAAAATGGCCCTTTATGGTGTGGCTACCGCCGATGCCAATGCGGTTGTGGCAATGGCTATAGGTGGCCTGGCGGCGTCGACATTGTATGAAGGCGCAAGAACCTTTGACATACGCATACGTCTCCCTGAGAATTTCAGGAAGACACCGGATGATATCGGTAACCTGCTCGTGCCCACTCAAAGCGGATCGAAAGTGCCTATAAAGGAACTGGCGACCATTACCCAGAAAACAGGCCCATGTCTCATTTTCAGGGATGACAACGAGCGTTACTCGGCACTTAAATTTTCAGTAAGGGACCGCGATATGGGAAGCGCCATTGCAGAGGCCCAGAAGAAAGTAAAAGACAAGGTGCATTTAAAACGCGGCTATACCATGGTATGGCAGGGCGACTTTGAAAACCAACAGCGCGCCACCAAACGTCTTGCGCAGGTGGTGCCTATAAGCCTGTTGCTGATTTTCCTTTTATTATTCACCATGTTCGGCAACTTTAAAGATGCACTGCTTGTATTCCTCAATGTTCCGTTTGCCATTGTTGGTGGTATTGTCACACTGCTTATGACCGGCACGAATTTCAATATTTCCGCGGGTATCGGGTTCATCGCGTTGTTCGGTATTTGTATACAAAATGGGGTCTTGCTCATCATCGTATTCAAGCAGAATCTTGAAAAAATAAAGGGTGACCATAGTTCCTTGTATACTTCTATAAAATTGGGGGTACATTCCAAGATACGGCCGGTGGTAATGACGGCGATGATGGCGGCAATAGGGCTTTTGCCCGCAGCCATTTCCCATGGTATAGGCTCTGAGAGTAGCCGGCCGCTGGCGCGTGTGGTTATCGGGGGTATATTATGTGCTATGATCTTCAGCCTATGGGTGTTCCCGCTAATTTATGCATGGGCATACCGGAAAATAGAGCTGAAACATGAGGATGATATGAGCTAAGTGAATATGTTTACCTTTGTTCATTATATCTTTATTTTAGATCAAAGTGAAAATGAACTGGAATATAATAAAAACGGAAGCTGCGTATCAAAAAGCAATAGCACGCACTTTGGCAATTTTTCACGCGGAAGAAGGAACACCGGAAGCAGATGAGTTGGCTTT
>CAIJNJ010000228.1 GCA_903821975.1 uncultured Bacteroidota bacterium | reverse complement strand
TTGAGTCTAGCGCGTCTACCAATTCCGCCATCGAGGCCTTTCAAGTATGCAGTTGGCAGTTACAGCTTGCAGGGCTGCGTACCGCCCCTGCCTGCCGCCGCTTTTGCTCAGCGGGCTGCAAATCTATCAATTCTTTCCTTAATGCGCAACAGGTATTTTTTGCGGAAATACTGGTCCTTTATCTGTAATAAAAGCTCCTTTTCCTTATCTCCCTGCTCAAAACGCTGCACCAGCAATTCTGTGGCATCCTCCCACAGTTCCAGTTGCTCATTGAGGCTGTTTACGGCCATCTGGCGGGCATCTTCATTTTCCGGCGCGACCTCGTAATCACTTATAGCTTCATTTATATCCATCATTTCCATCAGGAAAGCGGGGGGCAGGGCGTATTTTTCTTCATCTTCGAGCAGGCCATTCAGTTTTAATATGTAGGCCATGGTGGCATCGCTGCTTTTAAGGGTCTTGTATGCTTCATTATTCATTGCCGCCATACGTAGCGCTTCGGCCAGCTCTGCGCCGCCCACCTGTGCAAAGCGGTCAGGGTGATACAGGCGGCTCAGCACATAAAACCTGCTTTTTATTTCCGCCTGGTCCGGGGTAAAGGTTACGGGGAGGTGATATAGTGTAAAATAGTTGGTCATACAATAAAGGTACGTGTGTTATCTTTACGGCGAAATTATTAAAGATGCTTCGAATAGGGATAATCAGGGAAAGGAAAAAGCTGCCGGATGAGCGTGTGCCGTTCACGCCAAAACAATGTGCATATATACAATCCCGCTACCCGGGTGTAAACATAGTGGTACAACCATCCCCCACCCGCTGCTTTGCCGACGCCGATTATATAGCCGCAGGTATAGAAATGCCTGACGATCTGAGCGACTGTGATGTATTGATGGGCATAAAGGAAGTACCACCTGAATACCTGATCCCAAACAAAACCTACTTTTTCTTTTCACATACCAAAAAGAAACAGCCTTATAACCAGAACCTGATGCAGGCCCTTATAGAAAAGCATATCCGTATGATAGACTATGAGTGCCTTACACACAGCGATGAGCAGCGTATCCTCGGCTTCGGGCTATATGCAGGTATAGTGGGCGCGCATAATGGGTTGCTTACCTATGGCAAAAAATTCGGGCTGTATGAGTTACCTGCGGCACATTCCGTAAGAAGCTATAAAGACCTGCTGGCTGCATATGAGCACCTGAAACTGCCGAATATTAAGATAGTAATGACCGGCTCAGGAAAGGTAGCCTCCGGTGTGCTGGATGTGCTTACCCAGCTGGATATCGAGGCTGTGGAACCAAACGATTTTCTTACCCACCAATATGAGTATCCTGTATTCACACACCTGAAGGGAGCTAATCTTTATGCACGTAAAGACAATGATCTGTTTTTCCGCGATGATTTTCATGCCAACCCTGAAGCATACAAATGCCTGTTCTCCTCTTATGTGAACCAGGCAGATATGCTTATGAATGGCATTTACTGGGAGCACAAGATCGCAAGGTTGTTTGAGAAAGAGGATATCAAAAGAAACGACTGGCGTGTAAGTGTGATCTCTGATATCACCTGCGATACAGATGGTTCTGTGCCAATTAACATAGGCTCATCGTCTATTGCGGACCCTGTTTATGGTATAGACCGCGCTGCCATTGCGCGCAGCGAGCCATTTCAAAATACGAAAGATGTAATAGATATCATGGCGGTAGATAACCTGCCTAACGAACTGCCCTGCGATGCGTCGCAATACTTTGGTGTTCACTTCGAGAAATACATTTTGCCTGAACTACTGAAAGAAAAGAGCGACATACTGGCGCGTGCCACCATTTGCGAAGATGGCCGCCTTACAAAGAAATACGAATACCTTGCTGATTATGCCTACAAGGCTTAATAGATTTTCGTATTTTTGATAATATACTATTCTTATCATGCAGACAAGGTTGTATTTATTACTATTGCTTTTATGCTGTATGTGCAGTTGCAACAGGTATTATTACAAACCAAATGGTGTAAATGCTCCTCTTTTAACTAAAGCGGGAGAAGTGCATCTTTCAGCCTCCGGCACCCCCGATCTGGCTTTCACAGATGTGCAGGCCTCTTTTTCTCCTACCAATCACCTGGGCATAATTGGCAACTACAGTACATTTTCCTATAAGGCCCCAATTGTAGATGTTGCCGCCGGGAATGTTGATGCACATGCGCACCTTGCCGAGCTGGGTGCAGGATATTATTATGTAACTCCCGGTAAGGTGAAAGTGGTTTGTGACATTTATGCCGGCGCAGGCGGCGGCAAAATGGAGAGCGATGTGGACATGAGTTTCTTTCGGTCGTTCATACAGCCGGGCGTGGGCATCCGCACCCCGTATTTCGAATGCTCGATCAACTACCGCTTGTCTGCGATAAAATATTCCAACCTGAACACAAATGGGCATGACAGCGGCTACCTGGTGCAGCAGAACTTAATATACGATAACAACAGGCGTATAGATAATACCACCTATCTCTTTGCGGAGCCGGCAATTACATTTCGCGGAGGATATAAGTTCATCAAGGTACAAACACAATACGTTGTAGCAAACGCATTGTCGCATGTGCCGTGGCAATATTACAATGGACTCTTTAACGTTGGCTTCAGTTTTGAACTGGAAGAGTTATTAAAAATGGCCAACCCAAAACAGCAAAAAAAGAATTAAAGAATTATGACACCAAGAACATCCCTGCTTTCGTTGATCCTCATTGTTGTAACAATATTTTCAGTACCATCATTCACATTTGCACAAAACACAAGGCACACCAACACAGACCTGCCGGCAGAAGTACTTAAGCTTATCAATGAGCACCGCGCGGGCATGGGCCTCGGACCTTTGAAAATGAATACAACGATTTCGCAGGCAGCAGAAAAACATAGCCGCAATATGGCTACTAAAAAAATACCGTTCGGACATGATGGGTTTGATGGAAGAATGAAGGGCCTGCGCGATCAATTGAAAAATGTTACAGGCTGGGCAGAGAATGTGGCATATGGGCCGCAAACAGCACCGGAAGTGGTGGATATGTGGCTGCACAGCCCGGGGCACAAGAAAAATATAGAGGGTGATTATAACATCACCGGCATAGGCATTGTAAAAGGTGCCGATGGCGAGCCATATTACACGCAGATATTTTTGAAGAAGGAGAAATAATTTTTTGGGGATTGGTAATTAGGGATTAGATGATACACCCTGTAATTAATACCCTTTTATAAGATCAATACAAATTCGTAACCCCCAATTACAAATTCCGTCTTTCCTAAGATCAATCCAAATTCCAAACAACAAATTCCTAATTCCTAATAAGAATATTTATCCTTCCAGCAATTTCTCAGGTATTCTCTCAGTCTTGCTTCTGTGGCATTATTCGCGGGATCATATAGTTTGGTGCCGCTGATCTTTTCGGGCAAGAACTCCTGTTCTACAAAATTACCGGGAAAGTCATGTGCGTATTTATATCCCTTGCCATAATCCATTTTTTTCATTAACCCTGTTGGAGCGTTTCGTATGGGCAGTGGCACGGGCAGGTCCCCTGTTTTGGTTACAAGCGCCTGTGCATTATTGATGGCCATGTATGCGGCATTGCTTTTTGGCGATGAGGCAAGGTATGTTGCTGCCTGCGACAATATGATGCGGCATTCCGGGTAGCCTATAAGCTCCACCGCCTGGAAACAACTCGTGGCCAGCAACAGTGCATTCGGATTGGCATTGCCTATATCCTCGCTCGCCAGTATCACCATTCTTCTTGCTATGAATTTAGGGTCTTCACCACCCTCTATCATCCTCGCCAGCCAGTATACTGCAGCGTTGGGGTCGCTGCCACGCATCGATTTAATAAATGCAGAGATGATATCATAATGCTGCTCTCCCGTTTTATCATACAGTGCCATTTTCTTTTGCACTATATCCTGCACCAGGTCATTTGTAAATGTCTTATTGTCATCAGGCAGGGAAGAGGCCACAAGCTCCACGAGGTTAAGCAACCTGCGGGCATCGCCACCGCTTAGCTGCAGCAATGCCTCCCATTCTTTGATCACTATATGCTGCGAGGCCAGCCATCCATCTTTCTCCATGGCCTGCTTCACAAGCGCCATCAAATGATCTTCGGTAAGCGGCTGCAGCACATATACCTGGCAGCGGCTTAGTAACGCTCCAATTACCTCGAATGAAGGATTTTCTGTAGTGGCACCTATTAATGTAATGATGCCCTTCTCTACTGCGCCAAGCAAACTGTCCTGCTGAGCTTTGTTGAACCGGTGTATCTCATCTATGAACAAAAGAGCATGGCCGCTTTTACGTGCCATTTCTATTACCGCCCTCACATCTTTTACCCCGCTATCTATGGCACTAAGGGTAAAGAAGGGCATGTCAAGAGAATGGGCAATTATCTGGGCAAGCGTGGTTTTCCCCACTCCAGGCGGACCCCAGAAAATGATCGAATGCCCTTTGCGGCTATGTATCATCTGTTCGAGCACCTTTCCCCGGCCAACTAAATGCTCCTGGCCAATAAATTCTTCCAGCGACTTTGGCCGAACTCTTTCCGCAAGTGGTATATTTGCAACCTGCATAAAATTGTATTTACATTATGATATTATTCTTTAAATTAGCCTCATGTTACGTAATCTATTCCTGATCGTTTGCCTCATAGGCGCTACAAATGCAATTGCGCAGCACCCTGCGAGTCCATCATCCAAAACTACGGAAAAGCAGGACGATGCTAAAATCGATTATAAAGTGGCCGGAACACCTATGCCGCCACTTAGGGTATTACTTTACCGGGATACGTCATCCAAAAAGGATACCATGGTTAATGCCCATTCAAACCCGGACAGAAAGAAAGCGCACAAGGAAAAACATGCCGAAGAAAAACTTTATCTCACCGATAAAGACCTTGACAATGGCGCTAACCTGATCGTAATGATGTTTAATCCAACATGCTCGCATTGCCAGGATGAAACAGCGATACTTGAAAAAAATATATTCCTGTTCAATAAAACACAGATGGTGCTGCTTGCTAATCCAACAATGAAAGCATACCTGCCTGATTTTGTAAATATGCTTCATGTGATGGAATACCCATCTATGCATGTAGGTATTGACAGTTCAGGCTTCATAAACAATGTATACCAGTACACTGCGTTGCCCCAGATCAATATTTATGATAAAGAACGTAAACTGATAAAGATATATAACGGGGAAGTGTCTGTAGACACGCTTAAAAAGTATATTGAGTAATCGGGATGTATCCGTTTCAGATATGCTTTTGAGATTATTCGGATCTATTTAGTGAGGCAGTTGACCCCTCGATCCCCATGTGGCATGGCAGAGAAAAAATAATAAAAGAAGCCAATCCGGATCTTATACAGCTACCGAAGCCTTTACATCACCTACTGAGTGCTCTCCTTTGCTTTTTACGTAAGCCTGAACTTTGCGCACATAATCAAAGTAACCAATTTGAAGGCGGTATACGAACATGCTGAAAATAAACAGATCAATACCGAGCAAGATATAAGTTACTGTCCAGTCTCCGTTCTTGTCCACCAAACGAAGTATAAAGGCTGCAATAAATATGAAGAAACAGAAGATCACGATCAGTTGCGGACCACCCGAATCTGCCGGCCGCATCTTTGAAGTCAGTGTAACTTTTGTTTGCCCCCCTTCCTGGCTCATATCTACATTAGTGATAGGCAACGTTTTGATGCTTTCCTCCTGCTCAGAATGAGGAATGATCATCAGCGAACCATCACGCTCCAATATCTCAAAATCTAAATTGTGAATCTTTACATGTGCACCCAGCTGCCTGTTTTGCAACTCTTTGCTGGAAACAGATGTATTAAAAGTGTTTGTACGGGTAAAAAACATAGGCAAAGTTTTTAATGGTTAGCACAAATAACTATATTGAAGATAAGCTATATTTTTTTGTATTACAAATACTTCAATAAAATTATTTAAAATCCAAAATCATGCCAAAATGTGCATTCGGCTAAAAAAAAGGCCGCAATACTCACTAATATTAAACATACGAAAACATATGTGTTAATAATTTATTCATAAACAATCAATAAAGCATTGATAGTGATAGCTACTTAGTACCTATGATATGAAAATAATTTTCCACCATATCCTTATAATATGGTTTCAACTGGGGAGGGACGGTTTTATATAATTCCAGTAATTGTTTCTGGTCAGTTATATATTTCTGAAGCTCAGCGGGTACAGGCCTGCTTATATCCTCACCGCTGCGTGATGACCGTTTATCGTCCTGCTCTTGTTCGCGCAGTGATTTTTCAGCCTCCAGCAATTTTGTCTGTATTTCTTTCTGGCGCATGAACAGTTCATCATTCATGCGACGGTTCACTATGTCTGTTTCATTTTTGTCCATCTTCTGAGCTATTTCTGTAAGCTCTTTGCTCTGGCCTAGTCCTTTACTATTCAGCATACTGGTCAGTTCCTGTATCTTCTTCCTGATATTTGCCTGTTGTTCTGCAAGCATTGCCAATTGCTGCGGGTCGCCATTCTCACCCGGCTTGCCCTGCTGGTTCCCGTTACCCTGGCCCTGGCCTTGCCCACCTGGTTTCTTACCACCGGGCATCTGCATTTTTTTCATACCCTCTCCCAGCTTCTGCTGCTCCGTTATAATATCTGATAACTGATCGCCGGGGCCTTTCTTCGGCTTCTTTCCACCGGGCATATCGCAGCTGGCGCTACCGCCTTTTTTGCCCTCATCCTCCATCTGTATCAGGTTGGCAAGCACTTCGTTAAGCATCAGCGCCATGTTGTTGGTATGTGTCATCACATACTGTTCATCCATCATTGCAAGGTCTGTACGCCTGTCTTCAAGGGCATCTACAGCCTTTTGCATATTACGTTCCAGTTCCGTTGTTTCCTTGTTGATAGTAGTGGCTATCTTGGTAATGCGCTTGCTCAGTGCAAACATACTGTCACGTATCATCTGTGAATTATGATGCAGCCTGTTTTGTTCCTCCTGGTTAGTGACATATACCTGGCTCGATGCGGGCGTTGTTTTTACCAAGGTCATCAGATATTCCTGGTCGAATGACAATCTTATCAGGTTACTCAGTATCTGGCGGGTGGCACGTATATCTATCTCTATCTGCGCTTTATCCTGGCCACTGGCCTTTTTGCGCATTGACTTGGCCATCTGCTCCAGGTTATCCGCAGCTTCTTTCTGCGACTTGCCGGCTTTATCATTTTGCTTTTTGTCCAGCTCTTCTTCACTGTCTTTCATGTTCTTTTGCGCGTCATTGCCCTGCTTCTCTTCATTTTCCAGCCTGTCGCTTTTCTTACTTTCCTTTGCCAGTTTCTGCACTTCCTTCAGATCTTCCTTCATCGCCTTGTCCAACTGGTCTTTCAGGTTCTTTTGTTCTTTGCTCAGTACAGCATTGTCTTTTGTACCGTTATCCTTTTTATCATTTCCACCCTCTGTTTTCTTCTCCAGGTCTCGCTCCTTTTTAGCAAGGTCATCCATCTTATTCGCCAGATCTTCCATGCCCATCTGCATTTCCAGCTTCTTCATCAGTTCCTGCATGCGCTCCATATCCATATTGAAGAGCTTATTATCCTGCTGCATCTGCTTCATGGACTCTATGGCCTGGTCCTTATTCATTTTCTGCATCAGCTCCTGCAGTTTTTTCATCTGTTCTTTCAGTTCATCATTCAGCAGGTTGTTCAGCTGCTTATCCAGTTCCTTTTGTTTGTCTTTCAGGTCTTCGCTGTATTTTTTTTGCTCGCTCTGCTGTATCTGCTCTTCAAATCTTTTCTTTATGTTCTCCACATTGGTCTTCAGCTCCATCTGCTTCTTCATCATCTCCTGCAGTGATTGCTGCTGCTCCCAGTCAAGGCTGTTGCTTTGCAGCATTTTGCTTTGCGCGTCATTATAGTCGCTCTGCAACTGCTTTGTTTTTTCTGCGCTGTTGCTGATGCCAGAATTGATCTGCTGCGAATTTTCGTTTATCGCCGAATCAATCTGTTTTGCATCATACATCTGGTATGTCATTACCTCGCTGCGTGATGCCTTACTGCCATGCACACCATCATTATCCCATGCCTCCATGTAGTAGGATAGTTTCTGGCCCGGCTTTAGCTGCAGGCTCTCTATATCAAAGTATTGTTCGAATGTTGTTAGCAAGCCTGCACTGATCTTTACGGGTTCACTTTTCTTCAGTATGGACTTGTTATTATCAGTCACTTCATAATTGAACGATACATGTGTGATGCCATAATCATCGCCCGCTGTGCCCGTTAGCAATATTTGCTTGCCACTTACTGAATCCTTTGTTTGCTGTAATTGTATCACCGGGTATTGGTCGGGTATTACCTGCACCTGGTATTTGTAACTGTCAGCAATCGCGGCGTCTTTATTAAGCAGTGTCAAGGTATAAGCGGTATCGCTCATAAAACGGTACTGGTAATTAAATGTGGCAGAGCTGTTTGGCAGCGTCACAGGGCGGCCATCGCCAAAGTGAATGGTAGCTGCATCGGTATGATCGGTAACAAACGTCCAGCTTACATTGGTGCCTACGGGCAGCGTCATATCACTGAGGCTATTGCGTACCTCACTCTTTCTGCCGGTATATGCCGGATAGTTGACCTGTACTTTAAAGGCCTTAAGCACCGGCCTTTGTATCACTTTAAGCAGGTTAGATGAAGAATAAAAACCTGCTGCATAAAACCGGAAGTTTACCGTTTCGGTTACATTCCTGAATGTATACTGGAAAGTATGATTTTCCAATGGCTGCATAGGTATGCGCTCATCACCTATTTCTATTGCTGCATCCACAGGCAGCATGCTCCCCTGAGCCTCTACGGTAAGCACATAATCTGCATTATGGACAGCTATCAGCGAGGGGTTCTTTATCACAAAATGAAAAGGTGATGGTTTTTCAAATGCCTTTGTGGGCTGCAAAAGACGGGATGAGCCTTCTGTAAACACACTCGGCGCTGCTACCAAAATGAACACGCCAATAAGTAAAAGTGGTAGCAGGTATGGCAGATATTTCTTGTTTTTAGAAAAATCTATAGCAGTAGTAATGGGCACTACTGATATCTGGCTTATCTTCTGATTAATGCTTGCCTCGGCAAGTTCACGGCTTGCGTTATTGTCGGGATGCCTTTTCAACTGCAATATATTCAGCAGCCGGTCACTTATTTCAGGAAAATGCTTGCCGATGATACCTGCAGCCCGCTCATGCGATATCACATTGCCCAACCGCGCCATTTTACTGAGCGGAATGATGACCCACGCCACTAATGCAGATAAACCCAGCAAAGCAAATGCAGATACAATAGAGACCTTAAGCCATACCGGCAGGTATAAGTAATACTCCCCGACACTTACGGTAAGTATATAAAACAGCAGGCAGCTCAAAAACACAAGCCCGCCCCGTATTACCTTATTGGCATAATACTTCCTGATAAAGGCATCCAACCGATCTATGAGCCACTCATAATTAT
The DNA here is from genome assembly GCA_903821975.1 of uncultured Bacteroidota bacterium. Classification (GTDB taxonomy): domain Bacteria; phylum Bacteroidota; class Bacteroidia; order Chitinophagales; family Chitinophagaceae; genus Nemorincola. Next base: position 137 of record CAIJNJ010000228.1, on the reverse strand, counting down.
TCGTCACAGTATGCAATATACTTGTTTTTCACTTTCAATAAAGGTTAAAAAAGGGGCAGAAATGCCAGTTTTGCATCATTAATCATGTTTTCCTTAAATTTGTAATACAAAACAATGAAATTTATGTCAGACGCTGT
>CAIJNJ010000227.1 GCA_903821975.1 uncultured Bacteroidota bacterium | reverse complement strand
TTCCAGCCGGCGTATAGAGATAAAAGGGAAGCCTTCCTTTGTTGTTACTTTTCTTAATGACAGTAAACAGGCTTTCGTGATAAGGCAATCAGATGATGACAGATCAATAGTTACGGAAATTGTAAAAAACGGGGTGATAAAAAGCAACTCGGTTAGTGAGCAGGCAGAAGCAGACTTTATCAAAAAACATCCTTTGCCAAATGGCTATATAGATCCAGACCAGTTAATAGAGTACTGATAGCTATAGCCTGCCTGCTATTTTGGCCAGATGATGGTTATCATGTTCTGCCATAAAAAACAGGAGGTCGGTTAAGGTTACCATTTCCTGCAAGCGGGGATGCAGTGCTTTTCTTTCAAAGTATTTCGCATCAAGTAATTCCAGCCTTTTTATGAATTGATTTCGCCTGTTCCTGAAACGAGATAGTAATTCGGGGATGGTTTGATCATTATGGTTTGCACTATAAGTTTCTTTATTGGTCATGTCCGCTGCCCTCAATATTGGTATCCCTGCAATAATATCATCTACCCTGCCATCGTGCAGGCTTTCCAGGTCCGTAAGGTGCCCGGCATGTTCTTTTACTGACCATTCATCACCATGCTTTGCACCTGCAGATTTTTCATCCATATTTTTCAATAACTCCTCCAGCCGCGATGCAGTGCTGTTTAGCCTTTCAATGAACAGTGGAATATACCCTTTATCATATCCAAAAGGGAATTTTCGGTCTACCCATTTTACTTGTTCCATACAATAAAAATAATACATTTCACGTTTAGATTATTCATCATGCAACGGCCATACAAGCTTATATTGATCACGTCTGTACTTATTACAGCTTTGCTGTTCTGGCATGATTACGTATATGACGACCCCGGCGATTATTCTATAAAACAGGAAGTTTTCGAATGTATTGTATTTGGCTCCATGTATATCGGGCTCATTTTTGGTATCCTTTCCGGTCTTTATTTTCTGAATGAGCAGGCTATAAAATTTATCGGTAAGATCATACGCCGTAAAAGCAATACGGGATAATATTACACATCCATTTTTAACAATATCCCTATTGTTTTTCGCCTATATTTATACTGTTTTAAAATTATGATAAAGCCCCTTTAGGGGTTTGGGTATGAAGATACAACGCGCCACTCCTGTAAATGAGTTACTGGCCAAGCTTATTTTTCTGATACTGCCTACAGCGGCCGTAAGCTACTTCCTGCTCGATAATATCAACCAATACTATTCCATTCTTCAGAATAAAGCTTTTCAGCAAACAATATACTTTGCTGCGGGTATGGGCATTGCTGCGCTTGTTTATTCTTTCCGGTTCCGGTTCGTGCCCACCTTTGCTGTACTTATTATTGGTTTATACTTCGCCTACAAAGGTCTTGATAAATACGAAAGCGGCGAGTTCGATGCATTTTTTGTTTCCACTGCCTTCTTTGTATTCTCAGTACTGTTCACCGCAGGCTGGTTTATTGGTTGGGGGTTCATTCGCTGGCGCTACTGGTCGGCGATTGTAGCGGCGGCTATGCTTAGCGCCTGTATCGAATTGATCGCCAAGTCGAACGCGGATACAGTTGTGGGCCTGCTGCGTGCGTTCACGCCTGCGTTGCTGTATGCAGTCTATATTATTTTCACTTCCGAGCAGATCTATAATTACAAAGACAAGTCGCAGAAATTCTGGTGGTTCCTCACCAGGCGGCTGTTCTTTTTCAGCATCATAGCGGCATTGCTTATTACAGCAATAGCATACGGCATGCGTAAAGAGATAAAAGAAACCGTGGAAAATTATGGTGGCACCGGCATAAAGGGTAAGAACGACATGCTAAAACAACGCCCCGACAGCACTTTTGATCTTAATGATTACTCCCGGCTCGGCAGTTCGTTAAGCCGCAGTAAGCAGCTTCTTTTTTGCGCTCATATAGATAACTTCTTTCCGAACACCGAAATACCTAACCCGCTATACCTTACCGCATTCTATTTCACAAAATTCGACACGCTGACCGAGACCTTCGAGCGCGATTCCACGATCCCTTTTAATGATCTCTTCGAGCCCGATCCGTCTAAAATACCACTCTTCTCCACAAAGACAGACTCCTCGGTGATACGCAACAGCCTGGGGTCAAAGCTGCGCCAGACGGTGGAAATAGAGGTGTACAGTAAAATGCTTTCGCCAACCACTTTCCTTGCACCAAACGTAGGCTACTTTGTGCAGCCCATTACGGTTGAGAAAGATTTCCGCGAAGAATTCAAATCGGCATTCAGGGCCAAGAGCTATGTGTCTGCACTCAATAGTGCCTACTTTATTTATAATGTACAGGACCCGCAGATAAAAATGTTCCAGGAAATGCGCTTCCAGGTATTGCGGCAGGTGCTTGATTATAAAGATGTGGATGCATCCTTCATGAAGTACTATACGTACATGCCCGCCGGTGAGAAATTTAAAACAATAGGCACACTCGCCCACCAGATAACTGATACCGCCCACACACCTGTTGATAAAGTACTGGCCATACGAAACTACTTCCTTTCAAAAGACGAAAATGGTGAGCGCCTGTACCATTATACCGACAACCCCGGCATCCCGGACATACCAAATGCATCGCGCCTCATATACTTCCTTAATGAGAACCATAAAGGATATTGCGCCTATTATGCCGGTGCTACACTGTTCATGCTCCGCTCGCTCGGTATTCCTTCACGAATTGCTGTAGGCTTTCTTACCGAAGACCGCAGCGATAAAAACAAGGGCTGGTACTGGTATTATGC
>CAIJNJ010000226.1 GCA_903821975.1 uncultured Bacteroidota bacterium | reverse complement strand
TTATCAGGGAAGTGGTCCGCAAATCAAATGAAATGGGACTGCAAAACGACCACGAATTATAGACGAATACCTTTCGGATTTTTACCACATTATTTCACCAGTGGCACAAAAGATACTTTACCGCCGCACAATACGCGGGCTACATAATTTCCCGCAGGATAAGCCTGTAGATTTATTACGGGTTCGTTGTCCTGTGAAACCACTGCTTTAGACTGAATATCAAACACATCTACATGATATGTTTTCCATGTTTTCGGTAAGTTCAGAGTTACGATGCCGTTTGGAGCAGGATTTGGATAAGCAGTAACATTCTCAGTTTCTTTAACCTGGTTAGTTGTCGCCAAAGTAGAAGTATCAACAGGAAGACGGTCGCGGTATTTTATGCTGGTTATTGTTTCTGTGCCTGCTAATACGCTGCTCGTTACCCAAAGGGCAGGGTGGTGATCGCCATTTACTAACCACTTATATTCCACCGAAGTGCGTGGGATGCCAAATGTTACTCCGCTGAAAGTTATTGAATCTATCTCGTCTATCTCAGACCGTACGCGGATACAGCTAACAGGAGTAGTATAGTATGGGGTTGTTATTGTTCCCCAGCCATCTACTGTTGTATTCCTGTATCCCGCTTCTTTAAGGGCACCGGCCGAGAGCAGGCTTATGTTAAGTTCATAATAATTGCTGGTGCTGTTGCCGTAGGTGAGTGGGAAAATATACCAGACATCAGGTTCCGTGTAGTTGGTGCCAACCGGAATTCCGGAAAATGCCGCGGAAAACGCAGCAGCTACATAAGAAGAAGGAATAGTAATATGCTCGAAATAAGTATAAAGGTTTTGAATAGTAACGCCTGATACGAGTAAACTGATACCTGGTATGCTGTCTGCAGTTTTATACCCATACAGGTCAGGGGATAGAGTGAACGAAAGAAATGGACTTACTTGTGTCGTGGTCAGGTACAGATCCATGCCTTGCGAAGTGGGTGTAAGTGCGTAATTCCACTCCACATTTGCACCGCTGTCGGCAGGGCTTATTGAAGAGCCTGTAGGGCTAACATTACTGTATATAAAAGTGTCGCCGGCTGCAGGCATATCCGCCCCTGTAATGGTTATCTGGGAATACCCCTGTGAGAAAATAAATGTGGCAGCGATCGTTAGTAAAAAGTATCTCATATTATTTTGTTTGATTGTCTATCCCCACATTTTTATAGCTATGTGCGAATATTTTTTCAAATATACTATATATAAGCTAAAGAGAAGTATCTGCGTTTTATCAGTTTGGATTTTCTCTAATATTTAAATTATTTAAAATTATATTTGTTAATGATTAACTTTTTATTTTGTTATTCGATAGTTAACGATATTTTTGTAAAAAATTCATCATATGGAACTTGTTACTAAAAAATCAGCATGTAAGATAGTGACTACCAATACGCTTGTGAAATCGCCCAAAGAAGCGATCCGCGGAAGTGTAAAGAATAACAACTCGAAAGGCAGGCTGGTTGTAAAATTATTCCCATCTGCATTTGTTGCCAGCAACGGCAAACATGATTCTCTCTGGGGATAGAGTGAGGAGTTTTGGCATTTATGAATTGTGGCGCTGCCGGTTAGCAGTGCTTTGCTTTTTTTATAGTCTCTTTCCGGTTAGTTCCCTTCGAAATAAAAATCGTTTCCGATCTTTTCCCACCGTACCGGTATTTAAGCACCACGTTATTTGCATTACTTTGCAAAGGAATTTAAACTTTGCCACTGTTTCTATAAGAGATCATGAGTAAAAAGAAAGCAACGTGGATCATTGCAGGTATCCTATCGGTCTTATGTTTTTTAGTTTTCAGATATTATCTGGTATTTAAGAATGCTTATTATTTCTGGGATATATGTGGCGATGGTTTTTATTATTCATACCCGGACATCTGTGGTTATGCCGAGTATATAGCCAAACACATTATTCCCAGTTGGTCGTTCAAAATGGGAATGGGGCAGAATATCTATCCTTACGTTTTACGCGATCCGTTTGATATCATCCTGTATTTGGGTGGCTCCGCGAATGTTCTTTACCTGACCATTTATGTAGAAGTGATCAAGATAATACTGGCGGGCATACTCTTTTTTCGCTATTTAAAGTTGCTTGGTTTTTCTTTCTGCACGGCCCTGATTGGGTGTGTGTTGTTCTCGTTTTGCGGATTTGTTACAGAAGGCAGCGCATGGTTTTGCTTCAGTTTTGAAGCATTTAATTTCGCTTTACTTCTACTTGCCTTCGAGCTTTTGTTTATTAAACAAAAGTGGTTTTTATTTCCATTTGCTATTTTTCTGCTGTGTATATCCATGCCATTCAACCTGTATATATATGGCCTGTTCCTTCTTTTCTACGCTGTTCTTCGTCACTTTCAATCAGGCAAATTCGATATTAAAAAACTGGCTGGCATTTTTTCGAAAATGTTTGCGCTAACCTTGCTCGGCATTTTACTTTCAGGCCCGTTCTTTTTGCAAAATGTGCTGTTATTACTCAACAGTCCCAGGGGTGCATCTTCCGGGTTGTTTCATAACCAGTTTTCTGCTATCCCGCCTTTCCAGGTAAGTGATACGCATCAGTTAGGCACAGCCATACTCCGTTTTTTTTCTAACGATCTCCTGGGAAGCGGGAGCAATTTTAAAGGATGGGATACCATTATTGGCGCTCCGTTGTTTTATTGCGGGTTGCTGTGCCTGCTTATCCTTCCGCAAATATTTACTTTCCTGGATAGGAGATCGCGGATAGTTCTTGCACTATTTCTCGCTTTAGTGTTATTGCCTGTAGTATTTCCTTTTTTCAGAAGGGCAATTTGGCTTTTTACCGGGGACTACTATCGCGGGTATTCTTTTTTTGTTGCTTTTATTGTCTTGTATTATGCAGTGCATGCGCTGGAGCATATCTTTCAAAAGCGCTCGATCAATTATATTGTGCTTGCGGCTACTACCACTATTTTGTTAACGGTTCTTTTTGTTCATCCGTTCATAAAAAAAGATGCTATTGATGACCTGATGCTTGTGTTTGTGTCATGTATGCTATGTGTCTATACGGCCATTTTAGCGATGGTGCCAAAAATAAAGAACCCAAACATTATATGGACTATACTTTTTATCGCGGTGTTTTTTGAAGTGTTTATTTCAGGAGATGTTACGGCAAACAGGCGTGATTCATTTTCAATGAAATGGCTTACCACAGAAAAGGTAATGTACCGCGGCTATGCCCTCGATGCAATAAAGTACATACAGAATAATGATAAAACATTTTACCGTGTAGATAAAAATTTCGATCCGCCTACAGCCCGGTTTACAGACCTGAATTCAAGCCAGGCGCAGGGGTATAACAGTACAGCATCATACAACTCATTTAATGAGTTGTATTATATAAAGTACCTGCAATTGATGGGCATTGCCGATAAGAATAACGAAGCAGACTCGCGATGGGCAATAGGACTGCTGGATAACCCGGTATTGGAATCAGAGAATAACGTAAAGTATTTTTTAAGTGTAAAAAACTACCACCCTTCATGGCCCGGTATGTGGGACTCTTTAGCTACGATAGGTGATGTTATCATTTATAAAAACAATTTTGTTTTGCCATTTGGGTACACTTACGACCAATACATTACAGAAAAGGATTTCGAAGCGGCTTCACCAATGCAAAAGAAATTCATCACGCTGCATGCCTTTGTGATCAAAGATAATGAGACTGGTAAGGCAAAAAATCTTAGAGAATATAAGTTGGTCGATACAATCAAAAGTGCCCTTGATTTTGAATCGTTCAAAATCGCTTTGAAAGACGACCGGGATAGTTTGTCTGTAACAGAATTTGAAGACACGAAGATATCCGGAACGATAAAATTGGAGGATAATAAGCTGGTCTATCTGTCAATTCCTTATGATGAAGGCTGGCATCTGTATGTGGACGGGAAAGAGCAGGAAAAAATAATAGTGAATGGTGGAATGACTGGAGCATTAGTTACGAAAGGTGAGCACAAAATTGAAATGCTTTATAAACTTAAGTACATGGGTATCGGGATGCTCATGACAATAATGGGAGTCGTTATTTTTATATTAGCATATTTATCGTTTGTTAGGCGGAATCAGTTCTCAAAGGACGCTCATATTTCTACATAGGTGTAATCTTCCTGTCAATTTGTCAATTTAAATAGTTTGGAATATAGATTGATGTAAGGTCATTATCTTCTAAAATCGAGAAAAAATAAATCTATACTATGCACGAAAAAGGTAATATTTCAATCCACACGGAAAACATTTTTCCGATCATTAAGAAGTTCTTATACTCAGATAACGAGATATTTCTGCGTGAGCTGGTATCCAATGCCGTAGATGCGGTGCAGAAAATAAAACGCCTGGCTGCGCTGGGGCAATATAGTGGCGAAATAGGCGCCCCCTTGGTAGATGTGGCTTTTGATAAGGACAAAAAGACGATCACCATATCAGATAACGGCCTCGGAATGACCGGGGAGGAGATAAGCAAGTACATAAACCAGATAGCTTTTTCCGGTGCCGAGGAATTCGTTGAAAAATTCAAGGATGCAAAAGATGCCAATGAGTTGATAGGGAAGTTCGGGTTGGGTTTTTATTCGGCATTTATGGTGGCAGAGCGTGTGGAGATACAATCATTATCATACCAGGAAGGCGCACAGCCCGCACAATGGGTATGTGACGGAAGCACCGAATTTGAAATAAGCGAAGGTACCCGCACACAAAGGGGCACAGATATAATACTTTATATCAACAGTGAATCGGAAGAGTTCCTGGATAAATACAGGTTGGAAAGCATACTCGATAAGTATTGCAAGTTTTTACCGGTGCCTGTGCGTTTTGGTACAAAAACCGAATACGCAGATGACGGCGTAGACGAGAACGATAAGCCTAAAAGCAAAGAAATACAGGTTGATAATATCATCAATGAAACAACGCCTATATGGACGAAAACACCAACTGAGCTGAAAGATGAGGATTACCTTGCTTTCTACAGGGAACTATACCCGATGAGCGAAGATCCGTTGTTCTGGATACATCTGAATGTGGACTATCCGTTCAATCTGACTGGTGTGCTTTACTTCCCGAAAGTGAAGCCTGATTTTGAGATGCAGCGCAATAAAATAAAGCTGTTCTCCCGCCAGGTGTTTATCACAGATGAAGTGAAGGATATAGTGCCCGAATTTCTGATGTTGCTGCATGGTGTTATAGACTCTCCGGATATCCCGCTGAACGTATCACGTAGCTTCTTGCAGGCAGATGCGAATGTGAAGAAGATAAACAGCTACATCACCCGCAAGGTGGCAGATAAGCTTTCTGAATTATTCAAAAACGACCGCAAGGCGTATGAAGAAAAGTGGCCGGACATTGGCATATTTGTGAAGTACGGTATGATCAGCGAAGAGAAGTTTTATGAGAAAGGAAAAGATTTCGCGCTGCTCACCAATACCAAAAAGGAATATTATACCCTGAACGAATATCGTGAAAAGGTACAGGCACTGCAGACCGATAAAGATGGACAGGTAGTATATATCTACACCAATGATCCTGCAAAGCAGGACTCATTCATACAGAGTGCAAACAGGAAAGGATATGATGTGCTGCTGATGAACTCGCCTATTGACAATCACTTTATACACAACCTGGAAAGCAAGTTGGAGAAAACACAACTGAAGCGTGTAGATGCAGACGTGGTGGACAAACTGATAAGCAAGGAAGAGAAAATTGAATCGGTGCTGAGCGAGGCGGAGAGCAAAGATGTAAAAGAGATATTTGAAAAGGCGATCCATAACGCCAATATGAAAGTGGAAATAGAAGGCCTGAGCCCTGAAGAACTCCCTGTGACCGTGACCATGGATGAGTTTATGCGCAGGATGAAGGATATGAGCGCTATGGGCGGCGGTATGAGCTTCTATGGTGCTATTCCCGACAATTACAAAGTAGCAATAAATGGTAACCACAAACTGATAAGCAAAATACTGAAAGCAGGTAAAGACCAGCAAATACAAGGCACAGGCTTTCTTGTGAACAAGATGATAGTTATATCTTACGATGTGACTAACCTGACTACTTATGCCGTTATGCACGAAGCAGATACATTGCAACAATCAACTCACTTATAGCGGAATATTCCCATGTTTTCGCTTGGGCATTTTTACCACTTTGTGCTCCAGCATTTTAAATCCGCGAATGAGCTTACTGCGCGTTTCATCGGGCATGATCACTTCGTCTATAAATCCGCGTGCGGCAGCGCCATATGGGTTTGCGAACTTCTCGATATATTCGGCCTCTTTTTCTTTCAATTTGGCCTCATGATCGGCCGCAGTAGAAATTTCTTTTTTGAAGATGATCTCCGCGGCACCCTTGGCTCCCATTACCGCTATCTCGGCTGTAGGCCAGGCGAAGTTGAGGTCGGCGCCTATGTGCTTTGAATTCATCACGTCATATGCACCACCATATGCCTTGCGTGTGATCACAGTAACCTTTGGCACTGTGGCTTCGCTAAGTGCATAAAGCAGCTTTGCTCCATTAATAATAATGCCATTCCACTCCTGGTCCGTACCAGGCAGGAAGCCGGGCACATCTACCAGCACCAGCAACGGAATATTGAACGCATCGCAGAAGCGCACAAAGCGCGCGCCTTTCTTGCTTGAATTAATATCCAGCACCCCGGCTAGATAGGATG
>CAIJNJ010000225.1 GCA_903821975.1 uncultured Bacteroidota bacterium | reverse complement strand
TACCCGGGGGCGCCTGCCCGATGAGATACTGCTCACTGTCGATGTCTTTCAGTATATACGAGTCGGGAATGGTATATGTAGCACCGCTCACATTATGCAGCACCACATTGTAAATAAAGAACTGCGCTATCGACAACCCAAAATGCCTGCCGCTTGAATCCCTGTACAACATAGTTGTATCATCAACTTCGTTGGTATCTATATTGGTATGGATGTGGAAGTAAAAGGTAGCCATGCTGCTATTATTATTGTTGTTGTTACCTTTCTTGCATGAGGTGATGCTTAATGCGGCAAAGGAAGTAATGATTGCTATTATTAAAAGGCGTATCGCCATTTGCTTTTTCATTGCTTTAATAATTAAGAATGTTTTAGAAATAATTGTTTGTTAGTGAGATGTGCCACACTTTAAAAGTGTGTTAGATGTGCCACATCTTTAGGTGTGGCACATCTTGATACTTGATAATCAAAATGAACATTGCAGCCCGGCAAGCAGGTTAGCCCTTAACGACATCTGTGTGCCATTCAGGTTTTGGTAAACAGGTATACCATACTCTGCCATTAAGCGAAACCGCTCTAGAGCCGGCTTCATGGAATGAAAGTTGAGGCCGGCATATATATTCATCCACGTGCCACCATAGTTACTTGTCTTAGTTGTCGGGTCATTGGTTTCGTAGATCGGTATGGCTACAGCGCGGTCTTCACCGGAAACCATATCTGTGTGCGTATCTTCTGCCCTCAATGTGCCGCTTACAAATGGCAGGAACTGGTACCCGGCCCATGCTGTTGCATGATATATATTGCCGTCTTTATACCCGCGTGAATTGTAGTTCAGCTTTATGTCTGCGCCCACATCAGCACCCCAGTAAAACAAACCATATTTACGGGTATAAGTAATGCCCGGCGCCACACCAAATGAGCCGCTGCCCGGCTGCATATCATACGGCAGTTGCTGGTCATTGCCCAGTATAGTAGTGCCTGTCGCCTTTATGGAACCGGTCGGCAGGTTTATGCCTATACTGCCAATGATGTGCTGGTTTGCATTATTAGAGAAGTTGTATAACCCATACACTTTTGTATCTGTAAACCCGGAAGACATTGACTGCATATTCAGGTTGCCCGGCGTCATTACCATACCCGGCATATTGGGCATGTTCAGGGCCATCTTCATAGTCATGTTATAGCTTATATAACCGCCCATAACCATGACGGTAAGTTTATCCGTAACGCCATACATGGCCATCAGCATATGCATTTGCATGTTCATGCTTTCCGGGGCCATCATATAGTTCTGGTAAATATCATTATCATTTATGGGAGTTGCCCCTGTGCGGTCCCCTTTCATGTTCATATCCATGTAGGTATAGGAAAGCATCCACTGTCCTTTATCATGAATATGGTCTGTCATAACACCTAAGGGCGCCTGGCTATTGCCCGCACAGCAACAACCGCCGGAAGAGCACACAGCGCCATTATCACCGGTCATTGCTTTGCTTGTATCATCCTGCGCATACCCATACGTACCTGCAAGAGTACACACAAACAGCAACGCTGTTTTTAAGAAATTCATGATCAATGTTTTTAAGTTAAAATGTAAGCAGGCATATCACACCATTGTGTGATACACCTATATCTTCAAAACAAAAACATTAAACAGTAGGCGGGCGAAAAACGGAATGGTGGAAAGAAACCGTGTGAAGGTCGTTGTAACTAAAATACTTTTGAGGTGCAGGGGTAAAACCGGTATGGTTTATTTCAAACCTTGTATCTGCATAAAATAAGTTTACTGTTTGCTCGCTCCGCTGGTTGCGGGAACTGGGTAGCTGGTCCTTGCTTTCTTTGGCAAGTTTCTTTTTCAGGCAACACTTACCGTCACAATGCATTGCAGGCTTGGCCCGGTTCTCGCAAAGGTTTTTGGCTATGTACTCTTTATTGGTATAATACTGCGCCACTATTACAACCTGGCTGAAGGTTTGCAACAATATGCCTGCAAGGGCGAATATGGCTACCAGCTTTTTCAAAAAGGTGATTCTAATCAGTTTTACAACATAAAGTTACATGTAACGGCTAATATTTCCTAAATTTACCTATCAAACCGGGCATGAAAACCACCTGCACTTTATTATTCCTTGTCGTTCTTTCACTTTCATTAAAGGCGCAGGAGCTCTTTCCGGCAGAAGAACCGGCAAGTACCGTTCCAAAAGGAGCAATTGGCGTAAGGGCCTTTGATGAAGGATACAAAGAAGCCGATCTTTTCCGGAACGTGGCCGCATTGAAATTGCTTTATGGTGTCACCTCTAAACTATCGGTTTATGCCACCGGCACCGTATCTAATTATCATGAAAAAACATTGCCTTTCGACTTTATCACTCACAACCACACAAGCGGTGGCGTTTCAGGCGGGACCACTACTCCGCAGCAGGGTGTTCCGTATCCCTATGTGTTTAATAGCATAGATCTGTATGCCAAATACCGCTTTATTACTGCAGATGCACAGAACAGCCATTTCAGAATGGCGGCATATGCCGAGGGCTCTTATGTGGCAGTCCCTTCGCACGAAGCAGAGCCCGACCTGCTGATACATACTTCCGGCTATGGCGCAGGGCTTATTGCCACTTATTTAAGGCACCACTTTGCAGTGTCGCTTACAACAGGATTTATAATACCATCGGAG
>CAIJNJ010000224.1 GCA_903821975.1 uncultured Bacteroidota bacterium | reverse complement strand
CTCTAAAGGGTAGTATTGCTCAGCGAGGTCTATGAACAAACGATAATGCCCTGCCTCAGAGACCATAAATTTATAATAGAAGCTGCGCATAGCCTCCTCTTCAAGGTTCTCAGACAATAACCGGAAACGCTCGCAACTGCGTGCTTCTATGAGGGCACAGGTCATCAGTTTATGCAACAATTTTTCTTCTACAGGTAAATGTTTAGGTGCGTATTGCAACAACAGGTTCACATAATCATCCTTGCGTTGGCGGCCCAATGCATATCCCCGCTTCTTCATCTCCGCCCATACCATGCGAAAATGCCCCCACTCTTCGGTAACAATGGGAGAGAGCGCATTTACCAGTTCGGTCTTATCCGGATAAAGTTGAATCAGTGAGATGCATTGTGTTGCCGCTTTCTGCTCACAAAAAGCATGATCTGTAAGTATCTCCTCAAGCGAAACGGAGGCAAGGTTTGCCCAACGGGGATCGGTGGGGAGCTTCAGTCCCAGAATTGTATTTTCAGTGGTACTCATTTAATAAAAAACATTTTCCATCAAATCTTAAACGACTTCAACCTTGGGTTTTCGAGCATATTGCCGGTACGCTTCAGCACGCCCCAACTTTGCAACTGGCCCTTTATAGCTCTCCTTATTGACTTGTATAATACATACAACATCAGCCAACGATATACTATCCGCTGCGGTATCAACCATACTAATTTAAAAACATTTTCCCTCTCAAAAGCAAAGGCCAGCACACCCACTGACAAATCGATAAGCATGAACAATCCGTAATATTTAAAGATCATCATAGCATTACCGATAAAAATACCGATCAGCATGAACACGTCTGCCAACGGCGCTATCAGCGGGATCAACACCTGGAAAAGGAGTATGTTAGGTAATGCTACCCAGCCCAATGTCCCGTAATCACTGTTAAATAATGCATCACGGTTTTTCCAGAAAGACTGCATTACGCCAAAGCTCCAGCGAAACCGTTGTTTCAAAAATTGCTGCAGCGTTTCAGGCGCTTCGGTCATGGCAATGGCCTTATTCTCATTTTTTATCACATAACCCGCACGCAGCATACGCATAGTGAGATCGCAATCTTCTGCAAATGTATCGCTGGTAAAGCCACCGGCATCCTCGATCGCTTTCTTCCGGAAAAGGCCTATTGCGCCGGGCACCACGGTAATGGCATTAATGCTCGCAAAGGCATTACGGTCGAAATTCTGGCTTGTGATATACTCAATACTCTGCCATCTTGTGATAAGGTTCACTTCGTTACCCACTTTTACATTGCCAGCTACGGCCGCTACCTCGTCATCTGCCATGTGTCGTGCAAGCAATTCGAGTGCATTGGGTAAAAGATTTGTATCGGCATCTATGCACAACACATATTCTGCATCAGTTTGAGAAATGCCATAATTCAGCGCAGAGGCTTTACCACCATTTGGTTTTGTAATGACCTTCACTTTATCATTACCGGCAAATGCAGCAGATACTTTAGCATAAGTCGTATCCTTGCTGCCGTCGTCTATAAAAATGATATTGAAATTGGGGTAATCGGCTTTCAGCAAGTTGTTCACGGACCTAACCGCATTTACCTCCTCATTGTAAGCAGGAACGATGATGCTTATGAGCGGGCTGCCTGCAAGCGGCGGCAATGCTTCTTTCTTCTCTCGCCTGAATTCCCTTGTTGCAAAGAACGCAAGCACCAATATGCGGGCGATAGATAAAATGATGCAGGTAACGAACAGATAAAAAAGCGTACGTGTGCCCCAATAGCCGAACTCGGCCATGTAGTAACTAAACTGAATAAAATAAAAACTGTTTGTTTTTACAGGAATTGCGGGCATTAGCTGGCTGCGGGTTTCATTCAACAAGTCGGCAACGGTTGTAAATGTGTAGCCTTTATCTTTAAAATACTTAATGATACGTGGTAATGCTTTTACTGTTTCTTCACGGTCGCCACCGGCATCATGCAGCAGGATGATACTGCCCAGTTGCTCCTGGCGCACAACGCGGTTAAAAATGGAATCAGCAGTAACACCTTTTTCCCAGTCATTGGGATCTATGGACTCCCCTACCGTGAGGTATTTATTTTCTTTGGCAAAAGCAACAGGCTCCAGTTCCTGCATGGTCTCCGGCTCAGAATCTGCATTATATGGTGCCCTGAAAAGAACGGTGGAATGCCCCGTAATACTTTCCAAAAGCAGCCGGGTGCCATTAAGCTCCCACAACGCCCTCTTTCGGCTTATCTCTGCAATATTGGGGTGTGTAAACGTGTGATTACCTATTTCATAACCTTCATTATACACCCTTTTTACAAGTGGTATGTTGTTAGCAGCATTTATGCCTATCATGAAGAACACCGCAGGTACATGTTCTTTGCCAAGTATATCTAATATCTGGGGTGTATACTTCTCGTCCGGGCCATCATCAAATGAAAGAACCACCTTCTTGGGTTTCTTGCCGTACTTTTTAATAACAAAGATCGATGGCATGCTCTGGTAATCTTCATCCATCACCAGGTCTTCGGCAGTATCTATAACGGTATTAATATAACCCGGCTTGGGGGTACTGATAACGTCGAGTATCTCCCCCTCACCAACATAGTCCACATCATAACTCGTCTGCACATTATGCAGCACATTATAGTCGAACGAATCAACAGCATCATCGCTTAGGTCCTTGTTAAAAAATGTCCATAACCTGTTGTCGGCTGAACCTAATCTCCACAATGCAATACCGCCAACCTGGTATTCGGTGGCAAAGCGCATTGTATTGTAATTGGTGGCGGCATCTGTAAAACAAACAGTGTGCGCTATACCATTCTCATCATCATAGTTATAACTGAGATTATAGGTAGCTGTATCAAAAACCACTTTTGCACCCGATTCAGATGCGACACTTAATGCCTCTGCATAAGTTACATCCTCACCTTTATCTCCCTTAGGCCAGTCGTAGCCATAGCCTGCTATTGCAAGGATAAGCTTGTGCGGGTCTACCTCTTTCACTGCTTCATCAAGAGCCGCCTCTATATATTTTTGCGAGCTTATGGGGCCGGGCAAGCTACCACTGTTATGCTCATCATAGGCCATCAGGAACAGGTAGTCGTTATACTTAGCCAGTTCTTTATAGTTATAATCGGTATTGAAAGGCGATACATCCTGCGTTACCATCAAATGCAGCGGATGCATGCGGTCATACAGGTCTTTCATAAAAGAAACCAGCGGCTCATCTGATGATTCCTGCAACTCTTCAAAATCTATGTTCACGCCGGCAAAGTGGTTTTGCCGCAGCACTTTTATAATCTCATCTATAAGCCTGTCCTTCTTTGCTTTATCATTGAGTATCCTGTGCAGGGGAGCACCATTAAAGTCCTGACCGGAAAAATTGGATAAGACCGCGACTACAGGCACACCGGATGCTTTTATGATCTCAGAGCCACGCATGTCTGCATTTACAATTATCGTATCCGCCGATGAGTCGATCGTCATCCATAATGGCAAAAGCATGTTTAGCCGGGAAATGTTATTCTTCAGCGAAAAATAGGCTTGCTCGTCACTTGCATCGTAAAACCCCGCCCTAACAGGTGCAATAATAGCGCGCATACTATCTGCCTTACTCACATACCTGATATGTTTTAATTGCGCAGCCTTACCAATAATATACTTGCCAAATCCATCGTACTTCTTATCAATGGCTTTGATGGCCGCGGCCTTACCGTTATTAAAATAGCTGTATACTCCCCGTTATCATTCTTTATCTGCGGAATAGCCGGTATGAATACTTGTTTCATTACCGCGATGCCCAATATTATGGTCAGCAGAATAATAATGAACAACACTATCCGGAAGAACCATTTAAAACGCTGCCAGCGTGTGGGGGATTGGGTAAGAAAGACTTGTTTCTGGTTTCCGGACATTAGTGACAAAGATAATTTTCATTAAGCAGTTTTGTGTAAACTATATTTGAATTTAACGTATTAAAAAAGCCCCGTATTACGGGGCTTTTACTGATATTTCAGCATTTACTTATGCTCTTCTCTTTATACTGCAACCCACAGACTTAGTAGTTTTGGGGTCCACTTCCTTGCCGGCAACCATTGCGTTGATCGCATCTTCAATGTACATTTTCTTGTATCCCTTAGGATCAGACGGATTATCGTTCATAGCTCCTTTGTATACCAATTTATGCTTATTGTTGAACAGAAATACCTCTGGCGTATGATTGGCGCCAAACATATCTGCCAACTTTGAATTCTCATCAACAACGTAAGGAACCGTATAGCCCTGCTCTTTTGCAAATTTTTTCATTGCTTCATAAGAATCAGCATCACTGCGCTGTGCTTCGTTAGAATTAATGATCACCATTCCAATATGATGCGCAGTGGCATACTCCATTGTCTTTTTGGTAATAGGCTCGTTCTTTATTACAAACGGGCAGGTATTGCAGGAAAACATCACCAGCAAGCCGTTTTCTTTTTCGGCACCTTTCAGTGTAGTGCTGTTACCGTTTGCATTGCGCAGGGTTGTTTCTAATGCTGGCAAGTCGTCTCCGGGGTTCATCTTATCACCACCCTGGGCAAATGAAGCCAGTGGTGTTACCGCCATTGAGGCAAATAAAGTGGCGAAAGCCAGTATTGTCGTTTTCATGTTTTATGTTTTTGTAAAAATACAGGATAACCATAAATATGCCAAACAGCCTTTCAATGCTATTTGTGCTCCAGGCTGATATTTTCGTCACCCGGCTGGTAAGGCAGGTAAGTAACTATAAACTGAAACATCTCATCCGTAGCTTTCATACTGCCATTCCTGTCGCGCACCAGTTGTGGCGGGCTGAAGGGGTTATTGAGATTTTGGCGGGTATTATCATAAACCCCTTCTGCTATAATAGTACTACCCTTGGGTATTTTCAGCATTTTAAGGAATGTGTAAAAATATTGCCAATTAAAGTCCCACCGGGGAATAGAAATGAGCCTGATCGTATCACCATCAGGTTTTAAAGCATAAGCCTTAAAACTTTTCCCCAGCAGGTGCATATGCGGGTTAATGGTAAGGATGGAAATATCCTCAGGTATTGTGTATTTGCTGTAAACAGGTTTTATGGTATTGGGCTGTATGATGAGGTCGGGCAATACAGGTGCTGTACCAAATGAACTTAATGTACCGATCTGGAATTCCTGCACGGGCCTGTTTGGCGGAGTTTTCGCAAAGAAGACATTGATATAGGAGCTATCCCACACATCATCTTTATTAGTAAATCCGTAGTGCATGTCGTTAAGCAGAAAAACTCCTTTTCGGGGTAAAAAATATCCGCCGATACCTTCCGGATATTTCTGTCCCACCGCGCCGGGCAAATAATTGACAACCGATTTTTGCAGCACCGGATAAGTGCCATCGTCATTAGGCAATCCTAACCTTTGGAAGGCCTGCAATAAAGAGGCTGTATCTTCTGCCATATCCAGCACCCGCTCCCCGTCAAAGACATTCTTCTTTTTATCGAACTCATACTTCACCATATCACCATTCACATGATGCACTATGTTACTTTTACCGGGTACAAATTCTATAAGACTGGCGAATGTATCTGCCGGCAACTCGAAAGGTACTTTGACTAAAAGGAACCTGTCATTACTATTGGCTTTCAGGAAAAAAGGTTGCACCGGTATCCTCATATCGGGAGTTCCATTCTCGGAACCTACCGGGTATTTCGGCAATGCCAGCATTTTATCAGCAGGCCCTTGCGGCATACCTTCTGTTGACCATTTTTCAATTATCGCGATATCCCGGTCGCTCATTACCCGCTGGCCCAGAAAGGTGGTATAATGCGGATCGGCAGGCCATGGCGGCATTATCCGTTCCTTCACCACATAAGCGGCTGCGCCCCCGTTCCTTCTCGCATCCTCATAAGTAACAAGCGAGAAATGTGCGCTACCGCCGGGCCTGTGACAAAAAGTACAGTTACTGTACAATATGGGTGCAACATGCTCGGTAAACGTGACGGTAGCGGGAACATCGTTCTGGCTGCTGCCGCAAGCCGCGTACAGCAATACAGGGATGATACCCGCAAACAAGACCGTTTTGTTATTCATCCTCATCATTGTCTTCCCTCGATAGTTTACCCAATAATATACTTACATTAAGCTCATAGCCCAGTAAGATGATAATTGTGTTCAGCCACACCCACACCATAAAAGCTATGAGTGTGCCTATGGAACCATATACCTTATTATAATTCAAAAAATTATTAACGAGAAAGAAAAAAACTGCTGTAGCGATCACAGAAGCCAGTGTAGCGCAAACCGAACCTGCTGAGACAAACTTAAACCGGTGCGACAACGAAGGGCCGTATGTATAAATGATAGAGATGGTAATAAATACCAGTAGCGTAAGAATAATACTACTGAGCAACTTAATGGCAATGAGGCTATGAAAAACCGTGAGGATGATGGGGTTCAGGTCCTTGCTTTGTATAACCATCACGGCAATAGTCAATATGACGACGCCTATAAGCATTATGGTCAGCTTTATGGCTGTCCATCTGCGCTGTAGCCCGTTCCTTGTTTTGTATAACGACAGGCTTTTATCAAAACAACGCATCAAGCCCATCACGCCGTTTGAAGAAAAGAACAACACCAGGATGATACCGTAAGACAGCACCCCGGCATGCTGCTTGGCCATAAAATCGGTGAGTATGTTTCGCACACTCACATAAATATTACGGTTGGGTGTTATCAGCTTCAGTATATTGAATATTGTCTTATCCACATTCTGAAACGGCAGGTATGGTAGTAAGGAAAACAAAAAAAGGAATGTAGGTGGCATTGCCATAAGAAAGTTGTAGGTAACGGCTGCTGCACGCTCCTGCAATTTTATTGTCCTGAGCTCACGGAAAAAGAATTTACCTACCTCGTATAAAGAAGCCCCGTTAAGTGCAGTAAATGTAACTTTATGCGCCCATCTGAAGACCGAGCGGATAGGTGAAGCCTTGTAAATGTTTATTTGTGGTTTATTCATTAATAGCTTAAAAGTAAAGTCTCGTGCCTGTTCAACAAAATAAATTTAGTTAAAGTGTAGTACATGAAGGCATAACTTACAGGTTAGCTGCTATAGTTGAGATATTATTTGCCCTTCTTATCAAAATTTGTTGAAAATAATTGTAAAGCGTAACTTTACACTATTCAATGCTTCTATGATCAAAACTATCAGGCATAAAGGATTACGATTATTATGGGAGCAAGGTAACGATAGCAAACTACCTGCAGACCTGGTAACAAGGATCGAAATAATGCTGGAAGTCATTGATAGTGTTAGCGAGGTTCCGCAGGATTTCGGAGCATTTAAAAACTGGCCCCCTCATAAACTAACCGGGGAATACAAAGATTTCTGGAGTTTAAAGGTAAATAAGAACTACCGTATAATTTTCAGGTTTGATGGGCAACATGCTTATGACCTTGACTATATTGATTATCATTAAAAATGACGTTATGCTAAAAAGAGCAATGAGAAATATTCACCCGGGACAGATATTAAGAGAAGAAGTGATCGTATCTAATGAACTTACTGTAACCGCAGCTTCAAAACTTTTGGGGGTTACCCGTACCACATTATCAAACATCATTAACGGAAAATCTGACATCAGCCCTGAAATGTGCTACCGTATAGCCACTGTATTTGGCGGAACAGCGGATATATGGGCGAATCTGCAGACCAAGTATAATTTAAAAGAAATCGCTGAAAAGGTTAAAACATTTAATCTTACTCCTTATAAGCCAGGAGTAAGGGCATAATAGAGAGAGTTTAGACAAGTTTATTATTGCCTGATGGACAATGGGCTCAAAGGATAGTCATCTAAAACGAAATTGCAAATTTGTTATCGAATTTTCGAAGTATCTGTAACCTGAAAACTCGGCGTCATTATGGAATTGGTTTAGTTTCCGCAGAAAGTGTCATTTCTTTTTCAGTTCCATAAAAACCAACTTTGTCCTTATCTAAACACCAAGATATATTGATGTATGTAATTATAACCAAAAATAAAATAGTAACCCAGCGCATAGTAACTATTATTAACTCATAATAAATGTGCAACAAATCAATCTTACATCCGATTTATATGAGAGATTAAATATCAAGCTATGTTTACGAAACAACAGGAGAAATTACTTGACAAGTTTGCCGACCTAAGTGATAAACTATTTGAATTGGGGATTATTACTACTGATAGTTTTACTGGTGAAATAGGTGAGTATGTTGCTTGCAAACATTTTAATCTTACTAAGACTGACAGAGTTACACGTGCTATTGATGGTATTTGTAAATTAGGCAAAAAGTATCAAGTGAAATCCAAAATTGTAGTTGGAAACAATTTCTCTTATAATTTAACTGAGTTAGATAATACCTCCTTTCATTACCTTGTAATAGTTTATTTTGATAAAAACTACAAGCCATTAAAGATTTTACGAATTCCGTCTGAAAAAATAAAAGAAGGGAAAATATTAATATCATCAAAAATACATTCAGAGATTGCAAGCATTGAAAGTAGTGTTATTAAAATTTCCAAATCAGACAAAATTGCCATTACTGAATTTGCAAAAGCCTATAATGACCTTGAAGAATATGGTATCATTCGAAGTAGAAGGATTGTAGGGGATATTGGAGAATTCTATGCTTGCATGCGCTTGGCTTTAAAACTTAATGAAAACAAAAATGAGAAGGGAATTGATGCAAGACATTCAAATGGACTAACTTTTGAAATTAAAACACGCAGAGTTTATGAAAGTGGAAGAAGAGTTAGTGAAACGAGACGTTTAAATAACCTTGTTGGCAAGACTGCTGATTTTCTTATCGTTGTAACTCTTAATCGTTCATTTAAATGCTCTGGTATGTGGATTGTTCCAATGAAAAATATAATTAACCCAAAGTCTGCAAACTTGAAGGTTGTAAATACGACAATTGGCACAAAAAACCTTATCGCAAGTCAGATAAGTTGGTTAAATACTGGCGATATATTTAAACAATTCAATCTTTAATATTTAAAGCACTTTTGTTTAGTAGCAAAGGGCAGCAAGTGAAGCCCCTTTAGGGTTTTGGGGTTACAGATTCTTCAAAATATATTCCGTCATCCTTTTGTATAGCTGGTGGCGCGTATTACCGCCTGATATCCCATGGGCTTTATCCGGGTAGTATTCACTGTCAAATTCTTTATCGGCCTTTATCAGCGCCGTAGTGAGCATTACCGAATTCTGAAAATGCACATTGTCATCTGCGGTACCATGTATTACCAGTAAATTGCCTTTCAGTCCCGCCGCCATTTTCTCGGGGGCATTCTCATCGTATCCTTTTGCATTTTCCTGAGGGGTACGCATGTAGCGTTCTGTATAGATATTATCATAAAAACGCCAGTTAGTAACCGGGGCTACCGCAATTGCCGTTTTAAAAACATCGTTGCCTTTGAGTATGCAGGTGGCACTCATAAAGCCACCGTAACTCCAGCCCCAAATACCTATACGGCTTTTGTCCACATAAGGAAGCTTGCCCAGTTCTTTGGCCACCGCAACCTGGTCATCACTTTCCAATTTCCCTAACGCCAGGTAGGTCTTTTTCCGGAACTCCTCTCCCCTGAAACCGGTACCTGTGCCATCTGCGCAAACAACTATATATCCTTTCTGTGCCAGCATCTGGTGCCAGAAATAATTACCCAGCGGGAAACGGTCGGCAACTTCCTGCGAACCAGGGCCGCTGTATTGATACATCAGCACGGGGTATTTTTTAGTGCTGTCAAAACCCGGGGGAACGATAACCCAGGCATTCAGCATTTCACTGACACCCTTTATCTGCATAAAACGGATATCGCCAAGCGCATACTCCTTCATCTTATCTTCAAGCGCCTTGTTATCTTCCAGTGTACGCTTTATCTCACCTTTTGCATTGCGCAGGTAATAGACCGGTACTTTGTTCAATTGTGAATACTTATCTATAAAGTAGTTGTAGCCTTCGCAGGGAGTGATGCTGTGCGTCCCTTTTTCAGGGGTGATGCATTTCTTTTTCTTGCCGCTCCACTCTACTACGTATAGGTTTCTTTCCAAGGGAGAGGTCTCGGCAGCGGTATAGTACACGAGTTTGCGGGCAATATCGATACCTACAAGCGCATCTACGTCAAAGTTACCATCCGTGAGGTCTTTGGTCTCATTGGCTTTCCAGTCATGGTTATAAAGATGGCTGTAGCCATTTCGTTCGCTCCTTATGATCATGGAATTACCATCTGGAAGGAAAGTTATCTCATCATCGATGTTTATGTACCACTTGTTCTTATCGGTATAAATGACGGTTGAAGCTCCGTCTACCGCACTTGCAAGTAACAGTTCCAGGTTGTTCTGAAGCCTGTTTAGCCTGTATATGCACAGTTTTGAAGCATCTTCTGTCCACTTGATGCGGGGGATGTATTGGTCGGTCTCTTTTCCTATATCTGCAGTTATCGTATTTCCGTTGCTCACGTTGAATATCTTGATCTGCACAACAGAATTACGCTCCCCTGCCTTGGGATATTTGTATGTGTACTGCTCAGGATAGAGCCCTGTGTACTTGGCAATAGTATATTCAGGAACAAGGCTTTCATCAAAACGGTAGTAAGCAATATTTGCCCCATCCCTAGACCAGTCGAATGCACGGGTGAATTGGAATTCCTCTTCATAAACCCAGTCGCAGTTGCCATTTATTATTTTATTCTTCTCCCCGTCCCTCGTCACCTGCACCACATTATCGTTTACCAGGTCTTTGTAATATAGGTTGTTGCCTTTTACATAAGCTACCTTCGTACCATCGGGCGAAAAAGTGGCATGGAGTACTTTTTCATTATCTACCAGCTTCACTGTACCAGCAGCAATATCATATACATAAACTATGTGCAGCACCGACCGCCTGTATATGTTCTCACTCTCAGTAAAAAGAAGCATTTTCTGCTCATCCTTACTGAATACATATTCATCGATATTCAGTTCTGTGCCACCTAATTTCTGCAAGCCATTGTCAAAGAGAGTTTTCTCTTGCACACCTGTCTCCAGGTTATAAATACGAATATATTGGTGTGTACCTTCCCTGTCGATCTGGGTATAGTGCATACCGTCCTTCATGGCTCGGAAGCCGGGCACATCCTTTACCCGAAATGTATTATTTTTCCAAAGGTCATCAAGAGTTATCTGCTTAGTGCCCTGTGCAAAAACCACTTGTGCAGAAAACAAGGCTATAAACAGCCATAAAGTTGCGCGCATATGTAAAATTTAGAAAGTGTAAAAATAGCTTGTTATTGGGAGATTTATTGCTGTGCGGCGGTATATCCCTGTTCTTTAAGGCTTTCAGCAAATCTGAGTACTTCGGGTTTTATATCTTTTTTAAGATAGGGCCATATACTTAAACCGCCCACAAAACTCGTCATATTAAACCCAATAATTTCGTTTGTATTGCTTTCTGAGCCATCTTTTACCTGTAGCATAAAAGAGAAAGATAGACGAGGATATCGCCCCCTACCTCCTTGCCTAAAGGAAACAACAACAGGCCCCCCCGATACTGATCCTTTTAGACATTGCTTAGTGAAAGAAAATGGACTATTCTTATCGGCTAATTCAATTGTGTACCCATTATCAAATAAAGGTGTTATCGAAGTTGATGAGGTACTGTCATTCCCCAATTTGTCCATTACGTGAAAATGAGTTGTCCCACGCAGGATAGTGCGAAAAACGTATAAAATGTAATAAACAACAAGAATTGGGATTGGGTTTCTGGCGGTATTTGCAGGTAATATGATATAATAATATACGCAAAATACCATGTACACCAGGACAAACCAAAAAAATATTTTCATCCAATTGAAAGCCAAAAATTTTTTTACTACTTCCATTGATAAACTTTCCTTATCTGAAAAAATGTGGTACAACCCTGCTTGTATCGTTGGTTATCAGGCCGCTTGAACGCTATCAAATTATTTTGTCCAATTGACAATTTCCAAGCCTTTGATACGCCTAAAGTGTTTGGAGTTGTTTGTTATCAGCGGAAAATCATTAACAATAGCTATCCCTGCAATCAGCGTATCGGTATGCCCTATTTCAACACCTTTTTTACGAAGCTCGGCCTGAATAGCTGCAGATTTATTTACGCTTTCAATAGTAAGGGGTATAATTGTATTAAGCTCAATAAATTCCTGAAATATTTTCAACTGCTTTTTCGCATCTTTATATAATAGGCCGTTAAGCATTTCATAGTATGTAATGATACTTATGTTTAAATGACTAAACTCAGCCATGTATTCATTTACATTAGCAACAACTTTGGAGTTTCCTCTTAAAAATTCCGAGGATATCTGTATCAAGAATCACCTGCTTCATAAGGAAGAATTACGATCGAAAAGATCGGCCCTTGTTTGTTTTGTATTTTTTTTTAAATCAGCGTATTCTTTCTTTGTCATATCACTGAAGGAGCCGGCGAAAGAAAGTATCTTCTCAGACAACTTTTTTTTGTGCTTTTTTTTGGAGCCTAACGAATGTACAAATTCATATACCTCTTCCAACCTGTCTGCCG
>CAIJNJ010000223.1 GCA_903821975.1 uncultured Bacteroidota bacterium | reverse complement strand
GGAGGCTGCTAAGTGGTATAGAAAAGCAGCAGATAGTGGTGATCTTAAATCAATGTATCAATTGGGAACATTCTTGATTTCAGGCAGAGGTGGAGTGAAGGATCCTGTCAGAGGCTATGAGTTAGTATTAAAAGCTGCGCAAAAGAATTATCCCGAAGCAGAAATGATGATAGGTGCTATTTATTTAAAACCTGATGCTTATCTTCCTTTTAAAAGAGACCCTAAAAAAGCTTTAGCTTTTATAAGGTTATCAGCTGAACATAATTACGCTAAAGCACAAAACATCTTAGGTGCTCTATATTTATATGGAGATAGTAATTTGAAAATAAATAAAGACTATGATGAATGTTTAAAGTGGTATCGAAAAGCAGCTGAACAAAATGATCCTGAAGGATTATGTTCACTAGGTTATCTATATGAAAATGGCTATGGTGTTAGAAAAAATGCATACGAAGCTTCGATTTGGTATCGAAAGGCTGCGCTTTTAGGTTTTGATCAGAGTGAAGTAAGATTAGGTAGATTATACATTGAGGGTAAAGGAGTTCCTAAGGATTACGTACAAGCCTATGCATATTTGTCGATTGCTGCAGCAGCTAATAATAAAAATGCAGTTGATTTACTAAACTACATAGAGCCAAAAATGACTTCTTCTCAAAAAGAAAAATCAATGGAGATGGCTCGTGATATATTTGAGAAACTGCAGAAGTTGTAGTCAATCTATACTAAATTATGCGCATGAAAATACTAGGATTGGTCTCCATTCTGCTAGTTATACGCTCAACTCAACTTTATGCATTAGAGCCGACCCCAAACACATTAGATCAGCAAGCACCTGCGCCAGCAGAGAAGGCTTACTGGTTAACTATCAAGAGCAGCATACGGCACAACTCAAAGTGCAAGTATAACCATCACTCAAAGGGTAGGCCATGCAAGATTTGTGGAGGTTGAATTTATGAAAATCCTAAAACTGGTTTTATTATCTATAATAATTTGTTCTTTAGCGGGATGCGTTACTTCATCGAAAATGAATGAAGTTATGTCCTCTTGGATGGGACATAATGTTAATGATTTAATTGCATCATGGGGACCTCCATCGACTGTATTGTCAGATGGTAATGGTGGGCAGATATTAGCATATGATCAATCGCGACAATTTGTAACTCAAGGTAGTTCAAGCACTACGGTTAATTACATTGGTAATATGGCTTTTGCTAATACTACTTCCAGTCCTGGATCTGTTATAAATATTAGACGATCACGAATATTCTGGGTGGATTCAAATGGTCTAATATATCGATGGTCTTGGCGTGGCTTATGAAGACCGTGACTTTTGATAAGTATATTTTACATAACTTTAAAATCTGCGACGCTGGAGAGGCATATCAGGCTAGTTTTGCCCATTTTGTATGCATGTATAAAGGATGAGCGCATGTTGCAACTAACAGGCTTAAGACGTACGGCGTCTTAGGATAGCAACTTACCCAGCAAGTATCGGCTGCTTATGATGATTTAGCTAGAAGACCTTATTGCTAGTTAACCAGATGCTCTGGCTTTTTTGGCGCACCCCAACGTACCACGATTTCTTGTGGCTTCGTTTCTTCCGTGGTCGTGAATTGGTACTAACCGATG
>CAIJNJ010000222.1 GCA_903821975.1 uncultured Bacteroidota bacterium | reverse complement strand
TTAAACAATTTTTTTATTTCCCATAGCCTGTTTCCTTAATAAAGCACTGGCGCGGTATCTGTCTTCGTGATATAGGTGGTACAGGTTGTCCAGTTTTTCCAGGCATTTATCCGGTCCCCATTCATTGCACCATTGCAAGAGGCCTTTGGGATAATTTACCCCTTTTGTCATAGCGATCTCCAGGTCATTGGCCGATGCTATATTCAGATACAAGGCATCTGCCGCCTCATTTATGAGCATAGCCAGTATGCGCTCGAAGATCTCCGTGCCCAGCACCATATCCTTATTGGGTTCGGGCAGGGTGCTTCCTTCGGCATAATTATAAAACCCTTTTCCGCTTTTGCGCCCCAGCCACCCCGCTTCGAGCAGTCGTTTCTGGGAAAAAGACGGTTTATACCTCGGATCGTAAAAAAATGACTGAAAAACCGTTTCCGTGACTACATAGTTCACATCATGCCCTATATAGTCCATGAGCGTGAACGGACCCATCCTGAAACCACCTATTTCGGTCATTGCCCAGTCTATGGTAGCCATATCGGCAATACCTTCTTCATATATACGTATCGCCTCGCCATAAAACGGGCGGGCTACCCTGTTCACTATAAAACCGGGGGTATCTTTTGCGATAACAGGGGTCTTGCCCCATTCTTTCATTAAATCCACTGCTGCCGGCACCAACGTACTTTTTGTTTGTATGGCCGGAATTATTTCCACAAGTGCCATAACCGGGGCAGGGTTGAAAAAATGCAACCCTATTACCCGCGATGGGTTTTTACATGCTGCGGCAATAGAGGTAATGGATAATGATGAAGTATTACTCGCTAAAACGCAATCGGCACTCACCACTTTTTCAACTTCTGTAAATACCGCTTTCTTTATTTCCAGTTTCTCGACTATAGCTTCTATCACCAGTCCGCAACCTGCAAATGCTGCTACATCATTAGCAAATGAAAAACGGCCGATTATTTCTGCAGCATTAGCTATCTTTCTTTTTTCCTGTAGCTTTTGTAACGTAGCGGTAAGGCTATTTTTTGCTTTATCGAGCGCGGCAGTGTTATTGTCGTAGACAACTACTTTATGCCCGGCCATAGCAGCTACCTGTGCTATTCCCGCACCCATAGCCCCTGAACCAATAATACCTATAATCATGTTATTAGATTTAACCGCAAAGACGCTAAGGCGCAAAGCTTTTATAAAATCTCTATCAATTATTTCTTTTGTGATAGAACACAAAAGTTAAAAATTATTTACAAAACGTTTAAATCCATCCTTTAATTTCGGAACATTAAAATTTACGAGAAACCCCATTCTCTTGTCCGCCAATTTTAAATACGAAATTATTTGAGCATCAAATACCGGGTGCATACTCTCAACCGCTTTTAACTCAATAATTATTTCCCCTTCCACAAGAATATCAATCTCATAAAATTTTCCTGTTGACATTCCTTTATAAAATAGCTCTATTCCTACTCTATTCGTTGCTTTAATATTTCTTAATTCTAATTCTTTGAGCAAAGCATATTCATAAACTGATTCCAGAAGCCCCGGGCCTATCTCTTTATGGACACAGATACATGCGTCCAATATTTCTGTACTAAGGTTATTTAGCCGATCTCAATTGTGCATACTATTTATGCAGTTGTTAATAATACACCTTTGCGTCTTAGCGCCTTTGCGGTTAAATTATTTCTTAAGCGCCAATATACTCCAGTCTGTCTTTTCAGCTACAATGGTATTTGATAAATGCCCCAGGCCGTCAATATCCATTTCCACTACATCACCATCCTGCAGCCATTGTTCTTTATAGTTGGCATCAGCAAGCTTATAAGTGCCGTTCAGCTCCAGGAAGCAACCGGTACCTACTGTGCCGCTGCCTATTACATCGCCGGGCAGGATATCTGCACCATAAGCACAACGTTCTATGATCTCGGCAAAGGTCCAGTCCATATCACCCATGTTGCCTTCGCTTACCTGTTTCCCATTTACCGTACATGTCATTTTAAGGTTGTACGCATTACCGGTATGGCC
Source organism: uncultured Bacteroidota bacterium (assembly GCA_903821975.1). Lineage (GTDB taxonomy): Bacteria > Bacteroidota > Bacteroidia > Chitinophagales > Chitinophagaceae > Nemorincola. The sequence goes on along the minus strand of CAIJNJ010000222.1, from coordinate 17,148 downwards.
GGGCTTTGCGGGTATTTTATACGGTTCCAGCTCATCAGGTGTTACCAGTATAGGACCTATTACCGTGCTGAAATCCTTTCCCTTTGCCGGGCCCAGGTTCAGCAGCATTTCTTCCATTTGCAGGGTACGCGCGCTCATATCGTTCATGATCATGTAGCCGCCTATGTATTGGTCTGCGTCTTCTGCTTTAATATTCCTGCCCTTTTTACAAATCACTATTGCGGCCTCCAGCTCAAAATCCAGTTTCTTAAAATGGTCTGGCATGCACGGTATTGGGCCGGGGCCTTGTATCGCATTATGATTTGTAAAGTAAAATATTGGATACTGGTCAAATTCCGCTATCATATCTACCTTACGGTTGCGGCGTGCAGCAGCCACGTGCTGGCGAAACGCATACCCATCGCGGCAGGAAGTGGGGTGAGGTACCGGGGCAAGGATATTTGCATCATTATATGGAATACCCTGTACCGCATTTTTACCGGATTTAATGTCTTCTTCCGTTTTGCGCATTGCGTCGATACTCTGCTCCCAATATTTGAGCAGTTCATCCATTGTATCAGGCAGCAGGTTATTGGCTGCATTTACATTGTATAGCTTACCATGTATATAAAACGCCAGTTGTTCCTGCCCGTTATTTGAATACGTTACTAATTTCATTTTTTATGGAATTTGTGTTTTTTATGGAATTTGTAATAGGGGATTAGTAATTTGGATAAAGTTGTCTTGGGCTTATCGAAAATTGCCACCAATACATCCCGGTATCAATCCCAATTACAAATTACTAACTCCCAATTCCATTTATCTAATGTTTAAAATGTCTTGTGCCTGTTATTACCATTGCCATATCGTGCTCTTTACAGAATTGTATGCTGTCGTTATCTCTTACAGAACCACCCGGGTGAATTACGGCTGTAATACCGGCATCATGCGCCATGCTCACACAGTCATTGAACGGAAAAAATGCATCAGATGCCATTACAGCACCCTTTAGTATAAAGCCAAACTGGTTTGATTTGTTTATTGCCTGCCGCAGGGAGTCTACACGACTGGTCTGGCCACATCCCTTACCTATAAGCTGCCTGTCTTTTACCAATGCAATGGCATTTGATTTAAGATGTTTACAAACTATGTTTGCAAACAACAGGTCTGCTTTCTCTGCTTCGCTGCTGTTGCGGGCGCCAGCTTCTTTCCACTCGGCAAAGTTTTGCGTATCTGCATCCTGCACCAACACACCGTTAAGTATCCGTTTATATTCTTTTGTGGGGTAGAATGCTTTTTTCTGCTGCAACAGGTTGCGGTTCTTTTTACTCTTTAATAATGCCAGTGCATCCTCATCAAAAGAAGGAGCAATAAGTATCTCGAAGAAGAGTTCATTTATTTTTTGAGCAGCATCCATATTGATCGGCTGGTTAGTGATCAATACACCGCCAAATGCGCTTTCCGGGTCGCCGGCAAGGGCCGCCTCCCATGCATGTGTCACATTATCACGCTCGGCAATACCGCATACATTGGTATGCTTGATGATCGCAAAAGTGGGGCGTGAAAATTCAGAGATGATCTGGCAGGCTGCATCTACGTCCACCAGGTTATTGTAGGAAAGCTCTTTTCCGTTCAGCTTTTCAAACATGGCATCAAGGTCTCCGTAAAAAGAAGCCGACTGGTGCGGGTTCTCACCGTAGCGTAAAGACTGTTTGTTGCCGAAAGAAAGTTGGAAATGATTTGATTTCTGCGTTTGTGCAAAGTAATCGGCGATAGCTACATCGTAGTGAGCACATTCAGCAAACGCTGCAGCGGCAAAGTGTTTCCTGTCGCCAAGGTTGGTTTCACCATTTTGTTTCTCAAGCAGCTCCAGCAGTTCGCCGTACTGGTCTCTTGAAGCTACAATACATACATCATTAAAGTTCTTACCTGCTGCGCGTATCAGCGATACGCCGCCAATGTCTATTTTCTCTATGATCGTTTTCTCGTCGGTTGTTTGTTTTACTGTTTCTTCAAAGGGGTAAAGGTCCACGATCACGAGGTCGAGCAGTGGTATCTCATATTCTTTGATGTGCTTTTCGTCATTCTCAAAATCACGTCGGGCCAGTATGCCGCCAAAAACCTTCGGGTGTAATGTTTTTGCCCTGCCGCCGAGTATTGATGGATAACCGGTAACGCTTTCCACAGAAGTGCATGGAATGCCTAACTGCTCGATAAAGGATTGTGTACCACCTGTAGAATATAATGTTACCCCGAGGTTGTGCAATTTGCGGACTATTGGTTCCAGCCCATCTTTATAAAAAACAGAGATCAGCGCTGATTTTATCGTGCGGTTCATTTGAAGTGACTTTTAAAAACGAGCAAAGATAACCCCCTGCCCCTAAAGGGGAGTGCTTTAAGAATAAAATATTTCGCTTTCAATCAATACTGGGATAAATCTCACGGAGTATTATGATCAGTCTCGTCAGGAAACAATGGTTTTTGAAATTCTCCTGCATAATACAAGATTCAAAAGCTCAATGTATAAACACCGTGCACTCCCCTTTAGGGGCAGGGGGTGCCATAGCCGGTACTACCAGAATTTGTCTCCTCCATGATAAGCTCCGTGCCTGGGAACACGACGGTTTGTTCTGACACGACGGGAAACGCAGCTGCTGACAAACACAAGCATAAGGAGTACCGCAACAATTTTTAGTATTCTATATTTCATAAAAGTCAATAAGAAGTTTAAAATTAGTAAAATTTCTTACTATTTTATATTGCTATTACGCTAATATCAGATTAATTAGTGGGTATTAATAAAAGTCATAATCCCTGCGGGCAGTGTTGATCCTTAACCCTAAATAAAAATAAGTAGTTGTTAGCGGTCCTGAAACGGGGCCGGTAGTTGAGTTATCGTTATTATATATGCTTGCGTTATTTGCATATTTGCGGTATGTGCCGCCAGCATCTATGAACATATTACGGCGTAGCTGGTAAGAAAGGTTCAGGTTTATTATTTCACAATGCGCTTTAGGGCCATTGATCATTTTTACACCATAAGCCTCAGGGGCGGTGCTGTACGGGTCAAAAATATTGTTGCCCAGGTTCGCATTCCCCGTATCTACGCCCTGTATATAATAGGTGCCTTTGATCGATACATAAAGGTTTTTTACAGGCTGGTATTTGAGGAGGCCCACGGTTTTAATAAATCCGGCACCCAACGGATCGGCAAGGGGTTGGTTATAATTCGTATAGTTGGCGAGAGTATCTTTAGCCGAATACGTGTACGGGCGGACCGCTTCTACTTCTGCCTGCAAATCAAGATTTTTTATACCAAGCGCATCGAAATATTTTCCGCCCATCTGCACACCCCATTTATTGCCATACCACCCATTGCTGCTGAACAAATCTTTTGCCCTGAACTCATTAAATACAAGCTGCCCGTAAAATTGCAGGTGCTTTGCCACTATTGCTTTAGCGCTCATCCCAAGGATAGATTTGTCGCCTTCACCGTTGAAGCGGTTTACAGCGGTAGAGAATATGATGGGGTTGAGGTAAGATATCTCATAAACATTAGGGCGGTCAAATACTTCCGCTTCAAAAAAGCCAAGGTTCAGCCACTTGGTCGTATTCCACGTCAGGTAATGGATCGTAGAAAATTTATGGGCTACGAGGCCATCGCCGAGGTTTTTATCATATTGTGGCGTCAGCTCCAGGTACAGGCACTCGTAATTTATATGCCAGATACGGGTCTGCAATTGCAGGAACGGCATATTCGAAGAGTAGTCGCTGAGAAAAAGGCTGCCGATACCATCCCCCAGGAAATGCTTCCCTGAACCAAATGAAACGTTTATATGGTTCTTTACCGCATCAAAGTTAACGTAGCCGCTGGCCTGCATATAGTCATACCGGCCTGTGGAAGCGGTGGCTATGCCGGGCAACAAAAAATAATCGGCTCCCGGCACAGCCTGTCTACGTGGATTTGTGACGTTGGTGTACACAAAATAAGGAAACTGCTCCTGGTTATCTGTAATGGATGTATAAAAGCCCACTTTCTTACCTATCCAGCCACGTAACTCGGCACCCTGGCTATTTGTAAACAGCTTGGTTGGTATGCCTGCAGGCTGCGGATCATTGTGTTGCATCATCACCATTCCGCTCAATACAGGGTTTACGACAACGAAGAAATTGTTGGTTTGCACGTGCGCCAGGTCGTATTGTTTGGTATAAAAGGTATTGAACCATGGATATTTTGAATTAATGGCTCCTTTTTCATCAGGTACCCACTCGCCGCTTTCAGAGATCATCTGTGCCGCGTTGTATTGATCTATCGTGCTCATTTTAACGGCGGGGCCGGTTTCGTTACTATTATCACCTGTTTTAGGAGCTGTGGTCAAAGATTCCAGGAAATAAACCGCATTCCTTCGCGATTCCGGCCTATCCCCTACGCATAGCGTGTCCGATAATCTGCCTGAAAGTGTCTCCAGCCTGTCCAATACATGATTGTCCTCAGAACCGATCTGCAAAAAAGTGGTTTGGGAAAAGGAAATATGAAAGGATAACAGTAACGCCGATAGTAAGTAAGCTTTTTTAAGCATAAAGGAAGTTTTTCAGATGCGTATTTGGTAGCTTTGCAATATCAATAAATTGTAGAGACGTAATGCATTACGTCTCTACCGAACGCCGATACGAATATACCGATATGTTTTCGAAATTAATAAAGAATGCCACCCTCGTCAACGAAGGCATCCGCACCACAAAGGACGTTTTAATAAAAGACGGCCTCATAGCGCGTATTGATGATAATATACAACCGGAGGGCAATTGCCTTGAGATTAACGGAGAGGGACTATTCCTCTTACCGGGTGTTATAGACGACCAGGTGCATTTCCGCGAACCGGGACTTACACATAAAGCTACTATTGCCACAGAAGCGCATGCAGCGGTGGCCGGGGGTGTCACCACTTTTATGGAAATGCCCAATACCAACCCTCCTGCATTAACACAGGGGTTGCTGGAAATGAAATACGATATTGCCGCGGCTACCTCTGTGGCAAACTACTCCTTTTTCATGGGCGTATCTAACAGCAATGCCGATGAGGTGTTGCGCACTAACGATAAAAAAAATGAGGTTTGCGGTGTTAAGATATTCATGGGCTCCAGCACCGGTGATATGCTGGTGGATAATTAACTGACGTTGTCCAAAATATTCTCGGAGTCTGAATTGCTCATAGCTACCCATTGCGAAAATGAAGGTATCATCAATGCCAATAAAGCCAAATATCCTGATGCCGATAATGCATCTTATCACCCACTGATACGTGATACTGATGCATGTTTCGAAAGTTCATTCTCCGCAGTGCAGCTTGCCAAGAAATATAACACACGCCTGCACATACTGCACATATCCACTGCAAAGGAATTACAGTTGTTTACCAATATGTTCCCGCTGGCAGATAAGCGCATTACATCAGAAGTATGCGTGCACCATCTTCATTTTACAGCAGACGATTATGCACAGTATGGTAACCTCATAAAATGCAACCCGGCAATAAAAGCGCCTGAAAATAAAGCTGCCTTGTGGGAAGCGTTGCTCGATGACCGGCTGGATATTATTGCCACCGACCATGCACCTCACACATGGGAAGAGAAACAGCAACCCTACCAGAAAGCACCATCAGGCGTACCATTGGTGCAACACTCCCTGCCGCTGATGCTGCAATACGTAAAGGAAGGTCGAATAACATTGGAGAAAGTAGTGGAGAAAATGTGCCACGCCCCTGCGCAGTGTTTCCGGATAAGCAAACGTGGCTACATCAGGGAAGGGTATTATGCCGACCTGGTGCTGGTAGATATGAATGAACCTACAACCGTTAGTAAGGCAAACATTTTGTATAAATGTGCCTGGTCGCCATTTGAAGGCCATACATTCCCGGCATCTGTCCGCTATACATTTATTAATGGGAACCTTGCCTATAAGAACGGAAGGGTGAATGATACCGTTCGCGGACAGCGGCTAACCTTTGACAGGTAATATGCAAAGCGACAAAACCACATTAAAAGACCTTTCTGTTTTCACTTCTGATGGCAGCGGGAGCGTTTTTGCGCTTATAGACAATACAAGCACCCAGGCAGGACGGGATATGCTGCAGAAGCATATCATGAACCCTCCCGACACCTATGAAAAGCTCAAAGAAGTTCAGGATGCCGTAAAATTCTGGTCAGACAACCTGGACCTGTGGCCAAAGATAATTTTGAACGGTACTTTGGTGATGCTGGACAAGTTTTTTGATTCTGCAGACAATCTTTCTGCACCGCCGGGCGGCTTCACTTTGTTGCTCAATTCTTATTTTCAAAAGGTACTGAACAAGCAGGAGTATTTTTTTACCCAGTTCTCGTTATCACATTTATCTGATTTTTTGAATGGCTGCATCCAGTTAACTGAAATAGCAAATAAGCCCGGCGTGCCGCCGTTATTACAAAGAGAACTGGACACTATAAAGGGCGAACTAAAACACCGGCTCACAACGCCGCTTATCAGCGTCACGAAAAACACAAAGTATACAGAACTGATACAGCTAAACTACAGGGCAAGACGGGAAATGAAAAATGTTATTTCCCGGCTTGTGGATAGTTATGCACGGTTAGACGCATGGCAATCTATGGCCAAGGCAACCAAGGAGCATGGATGGATATTCCCCGAGCTGCTCCCGGCAACACCTGTTTGCATGGAAACAACCGGCCTTAGCCACCCGCTGTTGCAGAAACCCGTTTCTTACGATATAGCCTTCGATAACAAACATAATTTCCTGTTACTTACGGGCGCTAATATGTCGGGTAAAACCACGTTTATGCGCGCACTGGGTATAGGAGCTTTGCTTGCGCATCTTGGTATGGGAGTTCCGGCCAGGTCATTGCGTATCAGTTTCCTGCAAGGCATAATTACCAATATGCAGGTAGAGGATAATATACTGCGCGGCGAAAGCTACTTTTTTGCGGAGGTGCAGCGTATGAAGCAAACAGCAGAAAAGCTATTACGGCATGAGCCGCACCTGGTATTGATGGATGAGTTATTCAAAGGAACCAATGTCCATGACGCATATGAATGCAGCAAAGCGGTGATCGAAGGTTTGTTGCATCATCCCGGCCATGTAATGATATTGTCTACACATCTTTATGAAGTGGTGCAGCAATTCAGTCCCGATAGCTATCGGGATAGCGCTTTGCTGTTTAGCTATTTTGTTACAACCATGACTGCTGATGGCAACTATACTTTTACTTACCAGCTGAAACCCGGCATCTCTGATGATCGCATCGGCTACCGTATATTACAAAAGGAAGGCGTTATTGAATTACTTGGTAAAAATGTGGCCGGGTAAGCATCCGCGGCCTTATAAAAATATTCTTGTTTATTAAAAAAAATCTTGTGGCACTTTCTCAAAAAACAAAAGGATTACTGATAATCATCGTTTTCATTTCCATTATGATCCTGCCGGTATGCTATGTCTTCGTTAAGGAACGCTGGTTCAGCCATAGTGAAATTAAAACCACACCGCCAGTTGCGGTACCGGAAACAACCAATAAGTAAACAGCTTACTGCGGCAACGAATTTACGGCTGCAGCAAACTTCACGATATCTTCCTCCTTTGTATCCCAGGCACACATAAGCCTTACTTCATGAGTACTGTCTTTCCATACATAAAACGGGAAATGCTCCTGTAGCGGTTCATACCACGTGCGCGGTATCTCAGCAAAAACTGCATTGGCCTGCACCGGTTTAGTAATTTTTATCATCCTGTTCTTTGATATGGATGCACAAAGCAATTCGGCCATTTTATTCGCATGGGTAGCCGTTTTCCGCCACAGCTCATTTTGAAGCATGGCCTCGAACTGGGCTGCAATAAACCGGGTCTTAGACGCCAGTTGCATTACCTGCTTATGTTTATAGGCTATATGCTTGGATAATTCCTTATTGAACACGACCACCGCCTCGCCAAACATCATACCTGATTTTGTACCCCCAAGCGATAAAATGTCTATACCTGCAGTGGTACTGATGTCTTTCAGTCCGCAGCCCAATGACGCGGCCGCATTGAAAAAACGGGAGCCATCCATGTGCAGGTACAAGCCGTGCGCCTTGGTTAGATTTGATATTTCCTTTATTTCCTGTGGTGTATACACAGTACCATATTCCGTGGCCTGTGTTATGGATAATAATGCCGTTTGTGCATAATGCACATCACCCTTTCTTATGAGGCGTTCGCTTATCGTGGCTACATCCAGCTTGCCTTTTTCATTAGCTGCCAAAGGGAAGAACCGGCAACCGGTAAATGTTTCCGGCGCCGATGATTCGTCGTTGTAAATATGCGAAGTATCTGAGCAAAGAACCGCATTATAAGACTGTGTGGCGCTGCTGATGCTAAGCACATTTGCGCCAGTACCGTTAAATACAAAGTAAACATCCACATCGGCATCAAAAACTTCCCTGAACAGGTCAGTAACGCGTTTTGTGACCCCATCTGCACCATACGAGCGCACATGCTCACCGTTTGCCTTTTGTAACCCTTCCATCACTTCCGGCAGCACACCTGCATAATTATCACTTGCAAAACTTTTCATCAAAATCAGATTTTGCCTTAAAATTAGCGGTTTTCCGTACTTTAGGAGATAAAAAATAAAACAAATGAAAATTGCTGCCCTGCTTTTATTTGGGTTTATTCTTTCCCTGCATACGCATGCTCAGACCACTATCCAGATGCGCAACCTGTGGACAAGGCCGCAGGTGCATGTATTATTCAACGGCTACAGCCTTTCTTTTACCATAAAAGATATAGACAGAGCCCTGGAGTTGCTGTATGAAACAGGCGACACTACTTTTGGCACATCCTGCGGACTGGATACAGGCAGTAACTATTCCTTCGAATTATTTCCCGGTACAAAAATGGAATATCACAACCCATTGGAGCCCCTTATGCAGCAAGGTGTAGGCGCATTTCTGCTCAGCGCGGGGCATGCCTATATAGAAGATTCAAAACACCGGATCGTGAAAGCTATTGTTGCGGATATACAGCCATTACCACCCGGTGTGGACGATGCTTATTTACTGTTTTATGACCCACGCAATAACAAAATGCTCTTTTCCGGCAAGATGGCTGCAGACATGTATAAAAAAGACCTGGGGATAAATTAGGTGCTACTTTTTATTAGCCCTCACCTCTATGAATATAGACACATTATCATCCACACCATCATCCTTTGTACCCACATTAAATGCAAGCCTGCTGAGTCTAAAACTGCCACGAAACAAGTATCCCGAACCAGAAGGGGTGGCAGTAAACTGTATATTCACAGGTTTTGTAATCCCTTTTATTGTGAGGTTGCCATGCATAACATAGATAACGCCACCGGGCCGATCTTGTGTTACACCCGTAGATTTAATACTGATCAACGGATATTTTACCGGGTTGAAATAAGTATCTTTTTTCAGCGTTTTATCTCGTTCAGCCGCACCTGTGTTCGCGCTCCCTGCAATTACGGTAATATCAAAAAGTGCGCTATTAAGGTGTTGCGGATCAAAAATAATTTTCCCTTTCAGGTTGCTTAGAGTACCTCTTATCGTTCCCTCGCCATCCTTGTGATTTGTAACTGTAAATGCGACTTTACAGCCTTTTGCCGCAGGCACATACTCCTGGGCAGATACGCTAACAGGCAAGAAAAGTGATAACAGGAGCCCTGCAAGGATGCAAATAGTAATATTGATTCTCATGTTTTACAAAAATAGTATGGTTTTTATTTAAACACGGCGCTTATTAAAAGTAATGGTATTGCGCTACTCCCTACCTTTGCCGCCTATGAAAAAAGATCAGTTTGAGCAATTAGCAGCTATTATAAAAAACAGGCGTTCGGTAGGTTGGGCAAAAATGAACGGTAAAGTAATACCCGACGAAACTGTAAATGAATTATTATCACTGGCAGATTGGGCGCCCACCCATGGCCGTACCGAACCATGGCGTTTCTTTGTATATGGCGGGGCCGCTTTAAAGCAATTCGGTGTTGCGCATGCCGACCTTTACTGGCAACATACACCCGAAGAAAAACGCCAGGAAGCTACTTTTGAGAAACTGCAGCATAACGTAGATAATGCATCTCACCTCGTAATAGCAGTAATGAAACGCGGCGAAAATGTAAAGATCCCCCAGGTAGAGGAAGTGGCCGCAGCCTCTGCAGCTATTCAGAATATACTGCTTGGCGCTACAGCGCTTGGCATTTCCTCGTTCTGGAGTACGGGTGGCATGACCCATACCCACGCATTAAAAGAATATTTACACCTTGGGCCCGATGATATTATAATGGGGCTAATATTTCTGGGGTATTCAGATGAAAATCCTAAAGAAGGTATTCGTAATATTGCTATTACCGAAAAGGTGAAATGGTTATGATTTTAGCCGTTATGAACGTATCTTTCCACTTTAAAATGGTTATATGAAAAAAATTGCCTTATTCTTACTGACTTTCTTTGTGGCAGTAACTGCTATCATTATCTCGTGCACAAAAGCAGTGAAAGTTCCGGTTTCTTATACAGTTGTAACAAATCACGATACCGTGGTGCGTGACATTTTCATACCGGATAGCGGGCAGTTTGATATGCAGGTGCTGGTTAAATATATGACTGGTTATCCGCAGGATCCTGTTACTTTAAAGATAACCGGCCTTCCATCTGAGATCACAGTTACCCCTGATACAGTAAAAGCAATACCCACTTATACTGAAGATTTTATTTTTTCTACCAATCATGCTACGCATGCCACATATCACGTATCAATAGTGGGTACTGCTCCCGAAGAACTGTCCCAGACCTTTAACTTCAATGTTACTGTAATACCTGCCGATTGCGCAACAGCACTTATCGGTACGCTCAATGGCAGCAATGCATGTACTAATACCGGCAATTATACGTACACGTCTACAGGTGCATCTTCCGGAACACCCAATACCCTCATCATCAATAATTTCGGGGGTTATGGTACTACGGCAAATGCCACTGTTATCCTTAATTGCGATAACGATTCTCTTACTATACCGGAGCAAACCATTGGTAATGGCGCCACCCTTCAGGGCCGCGGAACATTTACCGCAACAGGTATGGTGATCTACTACAGTGCAACCAGCCTGCCTATAGGTGGTAGCGATAATTGTACCATCACTTACACAAAGTGATAAGCCGTTGATATTCCTGGTTTCAAAAATAAAAGATCATGTCCAGTTCTTCTTTTTATACGCGCCTGCAAACGGAATTGCAGGAAATAAGAGATGCCGGCCTGTTTAAACAGGAGCGCATTATTGAATCAGCACAGGGCGCTGAGATCACTGTAAATGGCCGCAAGGTGCTTAATTTTTGCGCCAATAACTATCTGGGGCTGTCTTCACATCCTAAAGTAATAGCAGCCGCTCACAGCACTGTCGATGATCGCGGTTATGGTATGAGCTCGGTACGCTTTATCTGCGGCACACAGGATATCCATAAAGAACTGGAAGAAAAGCTCTCGAAATTTCTCGGCACAGAAGATACGATACTCTATGTGGCTTGCTTCGACGCTAATGGTGGTGTTTTTGAACCATTGTTAGGGGAAAATGACGCCATCATTTCTGATGAGCTGAACCATGCGTCCATCATAGATGGTGTGCGCCTGTGCAAAGCCCGCCGCGGCCGTTACAAGCACAATGATATGGCCGACCTGGAAGCACAGTTAAAGGCTAATATGGATGCCCGTACCCGCATTATTGTTACCGATTCCGTTTTCTCGATGGACGGCACCATAGCCCAGCTCGACAAAGTATGCGACCTCGCTGATAAATATGATGCACTGGTGATGATAGACGAAAGCCATTCTTCAGGTTTTATGGGTGCTACCGGAAGGGGCGTACATGAGCTGTGCGGTGTGATGGGCAGGATTGATATTATTACAGGCACCATGGGCAAGGCCCTTGGCGGCGCGTCGGGCGGATTTACCAGCGGCAAAAAAGAGATCGTGGATATGCTGCGCCAGCGCAGCAGGCCTTACCTGTTCTCCAATTCATTAGCTCCTTCTATCGTTGGCGCTACTATTGCTGTGCTGGATATGCTCAGCGAAACCACGCAGCTTCGCGATAAGCTTGAAGACAACACTTTATACTTCCGCAAACGCATGACCGATGCCGGTTTTGATATTAAGCCGGGCACACATCCCATTTGTCCCTTAATGTTTTACGATGCGGTTATTGCGCAGAAATTTGCCGCACGTATACTTGAGGAAGGTATTTATGTAACAGGTTTCTTCTTCCCGGTAGTGCCTAAAGGCCAGGCGCGTATCAGGGTGCAGATATCTGCCGGCCATGAACGCCATCACCTGGACAAGGCGATAGATTCCTTTATCAAGGTTGGGAAAGAATTGGGCGTGCTGAAAAACTGATGATTGTTTTTCAGCAACGAAACAAAACGCCCTACATTTTCAGCGTCTTCTTGTAAATTATTTGTCCATCGGCATTGATCTTTATCAGATAAACTCCTTCGGGCAAATTACTCATGTCAACGCTGTTAGTCTGGCCTGCAATTTCCTTTTCTTCAATAAGCTGGCCTATCTCATTCAATAACTGTATGGTGCCTGTATAGTTAGATTTCGGTAACCGAACAAAAAGTGTGGTTTTTGTGGGATTAGGGTAAATGGAAACCATATCGTCTGTAAGAATATTCTTTACCTCGGTAGTCAATAACGTTGAAGTAGTAGTGTCTGCACAACCTCTGGAATTTGAAACAAGGCACCTATACAAGTAGTTATTCATAGACGCCGTGACACCGGTTATTGTAAGAGTAGGTGTTGTTACTCCGGAATACGGTGCCGTATTCGAAAGATTTAGAAAACCTGTACCTGCATTTTGCTGCCATTGATAAGTAGCTCCGGTAACATTACTGGCCATTGTATAGCTAATAACACCATCCCCTGATGGCGGAGTATTGGAAGGTTCCAAAGTTATACTACCACAGGTGTCATAAAGATGAACTACCTGGCTATCTGTTAATACAGAGCTGTAAATTTGTATATCATCAATTACACCCTTGAAAGGATAAGGGTACGATCCACCACCATACGTCGCCATGCCTATGGAAATGCCATCTGTACTTGAACCGATCGCGCAACCAACCGCAGTTGGATTAACTAATTTAAGTGTATCGTTAATGTATAGTTTTCTAACCGTATCATCATAAGTTACAACTACCCGGTACCATACATTCTCCACGATACACGGTGTGTAAAATGACTCTCCAAGAAAAGAAGGATTGCATGCCGCATGACCATCTGCGTGAAACACATCAAGGGTTGAATCAAAAATCGTACAACTGGAGTCGGCTCAATTATCGTCAAATGACATTCCATAAGAGCCTGTGGGGCTTGAATTTAGCGCATCTCCACGCTCTAATATTGTATTGGCCTGGCATGTGCCTGAATTGAAACCCATTACTTTTATAACAACCGCAATGGAATACGTATTTGTATTTAAGATAGGAGCGTAGGGTACAGAGATGTAGCTGTTACTCCCGTTAAAATACCATGCGTGTCCCATAACACCATCTATTCCGGCTGCGGGAGTTAAATTATATCCCGTTCCGTTATTACCGTTTCCGGATGTATCGTTTGCGGAGCCATTCATATTCCAATGAGCGATGATGCTCTGTGCATGTGCAGAAAATACACTGCATATTTATAAATAAAAAGAGGGTTTTTTTCATAGCTTAAATATATAAATGATTGTTGTAAAAAGCGAATAAGGTTCAATAATTTATATGAAATGTCCAATAATTTTCTTTAGAACATCTACTTTTGGTCGAATTTCCAGAAAAATAGTACCCTTTTTCTATCATCAGCATTTAGTTTTATGCTTTTTTTGTACAGGAAAATAATAATAAATGTTGGTTTCCATAGTCATAATAAATTACAATACTTTTCAAATAACGTGTGACTGTGTTGAAAGCATTTTCCGCTTCACAAAAAACATTAACTATGAAGTTATTTTGGTGGACAATGCCTCTCCGAATGATAATCCTGATGATTTCCTGGTAAAATTTCCCGGCATTAAACTCATAAAAAGTAAAGAGAACGGTGGCTTTGCTAAAGGTAACAATCTTGGTATAGCTGCAGCCAGCGGTGATATTATCCTCTTGCTCAATTCAGATACAATCTTAAGGGAAGACAGCATCAGTTTGGCTGCAACAACCCTAGCGAAACTACCAGATGTAGGCGCCCTGAGTGTCCGTCTCATCTATCCCGATGGAAAGTTGCAGCATACAGCCCGGAGATTCAGGAGTATTAAAAACGAATTGTTAGACCTGCTCCGCCCATTTTTAATGGTTCTTCCATACAAAAAAAGGGCCTCTATAATGCTGAATCAGTATTTTAAGGGAGATTACAACACCTATGCCGATTGGGTAAGCGGTGCATTCATGATGTTTCACAGATCCCTGTTCGACAAATTACCGGATAAAAAACTGGATGAGCGTTTTTTCATGTATGGAGAAGATCAGTTATGGTGTTACCAGTTTTATGAGCATGGCTATAAAAGTTATTATCTCGCGGAAACAACGGTGATACATATCCACAATGCAAGTACGGAGCCCTCAAAACAATTGCGGTTATTAAAGAAGTTTCTCGCCCTCGAACTTAAAATAATGGAATACCGTAAGGGAAAGGGCCTCTACTATTATATCTTCAGTGTCATCCTTACTTTTAAAGAGATGCTTAGATATTATATAAAGATCGCGGTTTACAAATTGTTCGGACACCGTATCCGTTAGTATTCATTTTTAAAAGTGTTTCTTTTACTTCTTTACGTAAGAAAGATACAAATTCCATATATTTTTGCACAAAAGCACCCCAGCTGAGTTTTAATATATACAATTATGACCGCACCCAAAGTTTCCATAGTAATACCCTGTTACAACCACGGGAAATATATTCTGGATGCAGTTAATAGTGTTGAGAAAATAAGTGACAGGACCCTGTATGAAATGATCATTGTAAATGACGGGTCAACCGATGAGTATACGAATAATGTACTCAAAGACCTCGCGCAGAAAGGGTACAATGTAATTTTCCAGGAAAACAAAGGTTTGGCTGCATCAAGGAATGTAGCAATCTCTTTATCTAAAGCCGAGTATATTCTCCCACTGGATGCGGATAACATGATCCGACCTGAATATGTATTTAAAGCCATAAAAATACTTGATGAAAATAAGGACATTTCAATAGTTTATGCAGATGCGGCTTTTTTTGGAGAAAAAACAGGCATCATGTGCCAGCGCCCTTATAATTTGCAACTCTTGATGTTAAATAATACCATCGATGCCTGTGCGGTTTATAGAAAGAAGGTTTGGGAAGCCAATGGTGGTTATGATCAGAATATGCCGGCAACTGGGATAGAAGACTGGGACCTATGGCTCGGCGCTTCTTTTAAAGGCTTTAAATTCCATTATATCAACGAAGTTTTATTTGATTATAGAGTATTGGGGAATTCGATGATCCGGAATTTGTACGCCAGTAAGAAAAAAGGCGATGCCAATTTCGAGTACATGATCGTCAAACACCGTGGTTATTTCGGGCCCCAGTTTATTGATGAAAATATTATGGGCAAATTCAGTGATAGCCCGTTAGGGTTTACTATGAAGCTTGTATTAAAAAAGTATTTTCCTAAAAAATTTGTACGTTTGGTTGAACAGGGGAAACTCAGAAAATATATATAATGGCCACACAGGAACCTAAAAGGGTAGAGAAATTAAAACGGCTCACAATTCCTAAAACCAATCTTAATGACCAATACTATTTAGCCTATAAATTCCTGTTTGAGGATCTGAAAAATGCTATATATAGTCATGCTAAAGGTGATGTTTTAGATATTGGATGTGGTAATAAACCTTATCTGTGTTTTTTCGAAAACAGGATATCAACATACGTTGGCTGTGATATTGCCCAATCAAGTGAAGGTGTTGTTGACATTGTTTGCCCTGCTACAAGTATTCCGCTGGAAGACAACTCGAAAGACACTGTCTTCACAACACAAGTGATAGAACACGTAGCAGATCACCGAAAACTGTTGGCTGAATCTTTCAGGATATTAAAGCCAGGCGGAAAAATTATTTTGTCAGGACCAATGGCCTGGGAGCACCATGAAGTCCCTTATGATTTTTTCCGCTTTACAAGATATGGCTTAGAGTGGCTGCTCACCGAGCACGGCTTTACAGATATACAGATAATACCGAATGGCGGTAAATGGGCCATGGTTGGCCAGCTTACACTTAACAGTATGCGGTCTTCTTTTCAAAAAAAATCCCTGATGCGGAAATTTCTCTATGGCTTATTCTTTCTCTTTCGCATAAAATGGATCATTAACATTCTTTTTTCATTTTTAGAGAAGTATGATAAAGATTATGGCGCCACCCTTAATTTCGTTGCAATAGCCCAAAAATCAAAAGCATAAATACTCTGTTAAAATAACAGTTGTATACATTTTCTTAGCGGTTTCTCATTCCAACATCTATCTTTGCTTAATGGGTATTGTCTTCCGGCAATCTGCAAAAAATTCCATCGTGGTAGTGCTGGGTGCTATTCTTGGTGCGCTTGTCATATGGCTATCTACCAAGTACCTGACAAAACCCCAGTTAGGCTTTACCCGCAATCTTACCAATTATGCCGTTACCTTTTCCCAGTTACTTCTTTTAGGCCTCAGTAGTACCCTAGCCGTTTATATTCATCGTTTTGCAAATAATGAGCATAAAAGAAAAGCGCTGCTCACTTTCTGCTTGCTTACACCTCTTGTATTTGTAGCAATATTTACGATCGCATATTTTTCATTGCACGCATGGATATTGCATCACTTCCAGCCGGCAGATCTCCCGTTTATGGAGCGCTACTTTGCCTGGCTGCCGCTGTATACACTGCTCTTTATGTACATGGTGTTGCTTGAGCAATACCTCGGGTCGCTTTATAAAGTTGCCATCTCTGCCTTTATGCGGGAAGTTGTGGTAAGGGTGGCCAATATCATACTGATCCTTCTTTATGGGTTTGGCCATGTAAGCTTTGACATATTGGTTATCGGGTCGGTATTGATATATGCCTTACCCGTATTGATATTTCTTTTACTGGCTATGCAGAGCAAGGG